>WRMI01000012.1 GCA_009777175.1 Marinilabiliaceae bacterium | reverse complement strand
TCTATGTTCCAAATTCTGTTTTTCTACCCGACCATTGTTATATGTCAATGTTATATCGGGTAAATAAGTATTTCCATATTCCGACTCATAAATTTCGTATCTGCCATTTATTGCTACACTACCGTCAAAATATGTAAAACTACCATTCATGTAAAATTGATAGTATCTAGAACCCGCACACAATCTTACTTCAATATTAGGTCGTCTACTTGGTTGTTGTTGCGGCTGCTCCGAATAACTTTGTGAAGGCTGCTGCGAATAACTTTGAGAAGGCTGTGTCGGTTGCTGCGAATAACTTTGAGAAGAGTGATCGCGAATACCTTGTTGATAACCTTGCTGATAACCTTGTTGTAAGCCTTGTTGATAACCTTGTTGAACGCCTTGCTGATAACCTCGTTGAACGCCTCCTTGTTCGCCGATGTTATATGCTACATGCCAATTATTTTGAAAATACGTCAAATATTCAAAAAAGACTTCTTTTTCAGGCGAAGTAAGCGAATTCAAAACTTCATCAGTATCTATTTGTATTTTTACTACTAATTCTTCAAATTTTTCTATCATTTTTATAAAAATTTCCGCATCCTCATCCGTAATCTTTCCCGCTTCAACTCTTACAATTTCCTCTTGTCTTTCTGCATCAATGCGCTGTTGCCATACAATATGAACCGTAGCGGCTCCTGCCCCTGCGCCGCAAAACAATGCGGTAACAATCCAAACAAACATTTTCATTCTCAAATCCCTAATTTGTGTCGGGCGCAACTTCTTTTTCCTGCTCTAACGGCTTTACAGGTCTTGCCTTTATGTCGTCATTCACTCTCGACACGCTGTTTTCGGTACTGCGCTCTCGCGGGTGACGGCTAACGTCCGAGCGGCTTGGCGCAGCGGCGGCTTACACTGCCATTTCTGCGGGCTACTTCCTTTCAATTTCGCACTGCCTTTTCTGCGGGGCTACTGCCGCCGTTGCGCCAAACCGCCAGTTAGAGGCAGTACATTTGTTCCTCTTGTCTGATCTTCCAGTAGAATCTATTTGGCTTTATCTGTCAAGGAAAAGCGCATTACTTCTTTTATTGTGAATGATTCCGATAATGACAACTTGCGCTTTTTCTTCATCAACATAGAAATGAACATTGTACGGAAAAACTTTGGTATGTGCAATTCTTACATTTCTGTATCTTACGGCGTATGACGATGGCATCTTCACAATGTTTGTAACCGTCTCTTTAACAGCGGCGGCAAAACGCACGTCCAAACCTATCTGTTGTTCGGCATACCATCGTTTGGCTTCGTCAATATCATTTTCAACTTCGTCGAGATAAAATTCCTGATACATAATCAAAACGTTATAAGGTTTCAAAAAGCATTTCAATGGGTTTCAAACGTTCGGGATATCGTTGTGCAATATCTAAACGCTTATCAATAAAATCTTTTTCCCATTGCGGCAAGTCTGTTTCTAATATCGCTATGTCGGGATATTGAACGATTAAAGTATTCCAAGATTGTATCGGAATGAAAACTCCCATCGGCGCACCTAGTTGGTCTTTTATTATTTGTTGGGCTAACATGTCTTTATATATCAATTCATTAATTACTATTCATTATCACATTTGAAGTCGCAAAGTTAGGAAAAATTTTGAACAAAAAGACAAAAAATATTGCATTTTTTTTGTCTTTTTGTTAAGGCATTGCGTTTATTACTAAATTGCAGCACGTTAACAGGATGGATTTTCTGTTCGTGTCTGATTGCTATGTCGGGTTGTACTCAATTTTCGATGCGCTACTCTCTCGATGACGCTTTGCCCTGCAATGCCTCTAACGTTTTGGCGGTTTTTTCTTTTCTTTCTGTTATTCAGCCTGTTTCTCTACCCCAGAGAAAGAATAAAACGAATTGGAATAAAGGCAGTACATTCAAAATTGCAGCCAACCCATAAATACATTTGTATAATTTTATAATTTTATTTCCAAAAATCAAATAATTGCAAAGTCAAAAAATCAGATTTTGTATTCTAAAAAACACAAAATATGTTTTCCTTTGTGGTTAAAAGATATTTTCATTTATTATAAAAAATGCAAGTTAGATAAATTGTATTCTGGAGAATACAATTTTATATCAGGATTGTATTCTGGAGAATACAATTTTTCTCAAGATTTGTATTCTGGAGAATACAATTTTATGTCAGATTTGTATTCTGGAGAATACAATTTCAAAACTCCAGACTTGGTAGTTATTATTTCCTTAAAATGCAAATGATTATTTTACCAAAAATAACAATAAATCCGTTAAATCCGATAACCCCACAACATCCATACACCCCACGCAGCAGCACTCCGCAAGGAGTGCCACGTAGATAACCCCGAATCGATTTTGCGCAATTCAGAAATTCTGTAATTGCATTTATAAAAATGCCAAAAACAATTTTCAAAAAAACAAACAAATTTTTTATTCTTTTTATAAACAATTTTATTCTTTAAATTTGCGTTATATTGTTTTAGTTTTAGTTTTCAGAAAATATCAAAATTGAAAAAAAACAAATAATGACAAGTTTTAGCGCTCCAAGAATATCAATTATAATACCTTGTTATAACCTATCGGGATATTTAGAACCATGTTTAAATTCCTGTATTTTACAGACATACCCAAATATTGAAATATTAATGATAAATGACGGTTCGCAAGATAATACCAAAGAAATCATTGATTATTATGCAAAATTAGATTCACGCGTTGTTCCTATTAACAAAAATAATGAGGGAGTTGCAAAAACTAGAAAAATAGGAATTGAAAAAGCAACTGGAGATTATCTGTTTTTTCTTGACGGAGATGATTATTTACCTTTGGATGCCATTGAAATACTATTAAATGAAATTATTGAGCAAAATGCAGATATTGTTGTTGGAAACTTTTATGTAGAGCAATCACAAGGGTTTATTACTGAAAACCAAATTGATAATCAATGTTTAAGTGGAAATGAATTTATTAAAATAATACTAAAAAACAGAATATTTTCATTATGCGCAAAACTATTTAAAAAAGAACTCTTTACAGAATCTTTAAATTACCATTATGAACTTAAGCGTGGAGAAGATGCTTCACTGCTTATTCAACTGGTTAATAATGCAGCAAAGGTAAAAGGTTTAGATAAAAAAGTTTATTATTATCGATACAGATGCGGTTCTGTAACAAAAGAAACTACAGGAAAAAATTTTTTTGATGCAATTAAATCTAGATTTATTATTGAAGATTATGCCATAGAATACGGGATTTCAAAAGAAAGAGATTTTGAACTCGGTGAATTTATCTGTTTTGCATTAATACTTATACTCATAAATTCAAAACAATTAACAAAAAATAATGCCCATTGGAAAAAAATAATAAAATCAAAAATAAAAATTTATCTATATGATAATCAGGAATTTACATTTTGGTACAAAAAAAATTTCAACAAAAATTATTGGCGTTTGAAATTTTATTTAATCTTTTCTTTACCAGACAAGATATTTTCTTTTGTTTTTAAAGTAGTAAAAATTTTTTTCTAAGGAAAAATCTATTTTTGCTGAGGAAACTAAAATGTCCTACATTGGTTTTTTGCATTCCGTTAGGAATGCATCGCTTGGTAGAAAAATAGCCATACAAACAACCGTTTTTATGCTTTGAAATTATTTTCTACCAAGCGTCACATTCCTAATGGAATGTGGAAAACTGAGGTTGATAAATATTTCATAAAAAGGTGACATTTTGATTTCCTCGGAGGTCAGGTAATTTGACGTGGCACTCTACCGAGTGCTGCAGTGTGGGATACAGAGAATATGTGGGGTTTGTGTTTTAGAAAATGCCACGAGTTACGCTTACGCTTATTCGGGGTACATACGAATGGGATGGTGAGTTATCTGTGAAAAAAACCGTGAATATCTGTCTATAATCAGTGTTATCTGTGTGCTTGTGAATAATATAAGATAATATTAAAAATTTTTAAAAAAAATAAAACATTTTCTAAAACTATCCGTATAAAGTGATTTTTAAAGATTATTATAACGTATTTCAATTTTGAGTTATTTAATTATCATAATAATTACGCTAATTTTTTCCGCATTCTTTGCGGGCAGCGAAATGGCATATATATCTGCCAACAAAATGGCACGCGAAATGAATCGAAAGAACTATCCTTTTTTCTCAAAAATAACTGATATTTTTTACGCAAATAGAGGTGGGTTTATTTCTACAATTGTTGTCGGTAACAACGTGACAACCGTTATTTATGGAATTTTTACAGGTTATCTTTCCGAGCCAATTTTTAGACAATTAACTGATAATGAGGCTACTATAATGTTGTTTCAAACATTAGTTTCTACAATAGTGATACTTGTTACGGGTGAATTCCTTCCTAAAATTATTTTCAGGTTAAACCCGATTATGTCCCTGAATATCTTTTCAATACCTCTAATTATTTTTTATTATATTTTATATCCAATTTCGAAAGTAATAGTTCTTTGTAATAATTTTATTTTACGACTTTTTTTAAAAACTTCATACAAAACTAACCAAAAAGATATTCCACTTGGTCGCATCGATTTGGACAATTTTCTTTTTAAAAGTGGAAAAAATATCTCCCCAAATGCAAAGTTGCCTGAAGAAGTTCGTTTTTTTCAGAATGCGTTGGATTTTTCTACTGTCAAAACAAGAGAATGTATGGTTCCACGTACAGAATTGGAAGCCATCGAAATAGAAGAAAATTTGGATACTTTGCGTAATAAATTCATCGAATCTGGTTGTTCTAAAGTTTTGGTTTATAAAGAAAATATTGATAATATAATTGGTTATGTGCATGTATCTCAAATGTTTAAAAATCCGACAAAACTCAAGAACATAATCAACACGATTTCAGTAGTTCCAGAAACCATGACCGCAAAAAGGTTATTAGAAATATTTACAAAAGAGCATAAAACAATTGCGCTCGTAGTAGATGAGTTCGGCGGAACAGCAGGAATAGTTACATTCGAAGATGTTTTAGAAGAAATATTTGGCGAAATTGATGACGAACACGATAAATCTGATTTCATTGAAACAAAAATTAATGAAAATTGTTACAGGTTTTCAGGGCGCATGGAAATTGACTATCTTAATGAAAAATACAGATTCGAACTACCCGTTTCAGACAACTATGAAACATTAGCGGGCATGGTACTTTTTTATCACGAATCAATTCCTGAAACTATGGAAATAGTTGAAATAGAAAACTTTAACTTCAAAATTATTGAAGCAACCAAAAATAAAATTGAACTGATTGAACTTAGATTAAAAACATGATATAATTAATAATTTTTTATAAAACGATATTATTTAGATGAAACAAATTAAGATTTTATTGCTATTATCTTTAATGATAGTATGCAACACAAAAGCCGATGAAGGCATGTGGCTTTTGCCGTTAATTGAAAAGCTCAATATCGAAAAGATGAACGAAATGGGCTTGAAACTTACTGCTGAAGATATTTTCAGCACAACACAGCCGAGCGTAAGTGATGCCATTGTCATTTTTGGACGTGGCTGCACGGCTGAATTTATTTCCGACAAAGGATTGATTTTGACCAATCACCACTGCGGATTTGACGTTATCCAAAGTTTGAGTTCTATGGAAAACAACTATCTTGTTGATGGTTTTTGGGCTTTTTCGTTTGATGAAGAGATTCCAGCACCGGGACTGACAATATCTCTTCTGAAAAGAATGGAAAATGTTACTGAGACTATTCTTGAGGGAATTGGTGATGATGCCGACTATGATGAGCGTCAGAAAATTATTTCAGAAAGACGCACACAATTAGAAAAAGAAGCAAAAGAGGAGTCCCAACGTGCAATGGTTTACGAGTTTTTTGCAGGTAACCAATATTATTTGGTTGTTTACGACGTTTTTAAAGATGTTCGCTTTGTTGGTGCACCACCATCTTCAATAGGAAAGTTCGGATATGATACGGATAATTGGATGTGGCCCCGACATACGTGTGACTTCTCTCTTTTCAGAGTTTATGCCGATAAAGACGGAAATCCCGCAGAATATTCGGAAAATAATGTCCCATTTAAACCACCTCATCATTTGCCTATTTCTTTAAAAGGTTATGAAATAGGTGATTTTGCAATGACAATCGGATACCCCGGAAGAACCGACAGATACCTCACTTCTTTTGGTATCGAAGAACGTGTTAATATTAACAATCATTGGATAATCAAAATTCGAGGAATTAAGCAGGATATTTGGGCTGACGCAATGAACAAAAGTGATAAAGTTAGGCTACAATATTCGTCAAAATATTCAAACAGTTCAAATTATTGGAAAAACAGCATTGGCATGAATAAAGGAATAGCCGCATTAGACGTGGTATCAAAAAAGCAGGCAATCGAAAAAGAGTTTTCAGAATGGTCAAAACAAAACCCAAAATTTGAAAATGTAATGACCTCATTAAAAAGCGGTTACGAAAACAGGGCAGAAATATTAAAAGCAAGTTTAATAATCAGAGAAACACTGTTTAACGGAACCGAAATATTAAGATTTGCTATGAATGCCGAAGCCTTAGAAGTCGCTTTGCAAGATAAAGATGCCAATAAAATTGAAAAAGCCACAGAAAAATTGAAGGAAGAAGCGGAAACTTTTTTTAAAGATTATCATGCACCCACTGACGAAAAAGTTTTTTTGGCAATGATAGAACTATATTCAAAAGAACTACCCAGAAACCTTTTACCCTCTTTTTTACAAGAAATTGAACAAAAAAACAGTTTCAAAGTATACACTCAAAATCTTTTTTCAAAATCTATCTTTACCGATGAAAAAAGATTTAACAATTTCCTTGCCAAACCTAATCTCAAGACATTACAATCAGACCCTGCATACAAAGCGGCACTATCGTCAGCAGAAATGATAAATGAAATTTTTGAAAAAAATATAGAATTTGGCAAAATTCTTTCTACCGCTAACCGTCTTTTTATCGAAGGATTGATGACTATGAGCCCAAATACAACATTTTATCCTGACGCAAATTCAACTCTTAGGCTTAGTTATGGTACAGTAGGCGACTACGAACCTCGAGATGCAGTTATTTACAAACATTTCACAACTCTAACAGGCGTTATGGAAAAAGAAGATCCTTTTGATAATGATTTTATTGTGCCTCAAAAACTTAAAGATTTGTACAAAACAAAAGATTGGGGTCAATATGGAGCATCTGACGGACAAATGTACGTTAATTATACTACAAATAATGATATTACGGGCGGTAATTCGGGTAGTCCCGTTATCAATGGCAACGGCGAATTAGTCGGTTTAGCATTTGACGGAAATTGGGAAGCAATGAGCGGAGACATCGCTTTTGAAGAATTACTCCAAAAATGTATAAACGTTGATATTAGATATGTTCTGTTTATTATAGATAAATTTGCAGGCGCTAAAAATTTGATTGAGGAGATGAGTTTTGTAGATTGAGGATAGCTTTTTGTGAATAAGTGACTCAAAGCAGTCAAAGAAAGGTTCGATAGTTTTTCCGATATAATATGTTGGATCCGGTTTAATGTGTTTATATTTCTTTTACCAATATTTAGTCCCTAACGGGACAAGAAATGAATCATTAATAATAAGATTGTCTCGTTAGAGACAAAATATTCTGAATGAATTTAAAAACCAATAAAAAATGCTAACAAAAAATTTTTTTCAAAAATATTAAAAAAAATAATTATCTTTGCACTATAATTTGCTAATAAAAATGACTGATTATAAACAAATAATAAGACGAAATTCAAGTATTAGGTTTGGCAAACCTTGTGTAAGAGAAACACGTATTGCCGTTTATGATGTTTTGGGATGGTTAGCAGCCGGGATGACCTTTGATGAAATATTATATGATTATCCTGAACTTGTACAAACTGATATTTTAGCCTGTCTTGCGTTTGCAGCAGATAAATAATCGTTAATTATTAATAAAAAAACATTATATTTGCGCCTTTTTTGATATGAAAGGTTTTTATGATAAAACCCTAATACTAAATAATTTATACTATTAATTTAATTTTTTTTAGAATGAGAAAATACCTATTTTTTCTTGTCTTGGCGTTAGTAGGCTATACACTGACTGCGCAAAACAAAGTTTCGACGGTTTCAAAGAAAGAAGCCGTGCGAGTCGCATCGGCAACAATAAATGCTGGATCGACAAATGAGCAATCGTCTGTATTATCCGCAACGAGAACAGACGGTTTAAGAGCCGAGCGAATCCCATCCGTGGATTTGTTAAAGCAATCAGAAATATCGGTACATAATGTACCAGATAGAGGTGGAAATAGAAACATTACCACATTTCCGTGGACAGAAAACTTTAATGCCACTACCTTCCCGCCCACCGATTGGAACAGAATTCATACCGGTCCCGCAGGTGGAAATTGGCAAAGAAGCACCGCAACACCCACATACGATGGCGGATTTGCTTTTCGTGCAGACGTTAGCGGTGCTAATCAATTGTCGCTTTTGGTAACACCGGCGCTTACATTCCCCGCAAATGCTATTATTGATTTAGAATTTATGTCGTATATGGGCTGGCCCGAATGGTATGATCATAGTAGTGTGCGGGTTTCAACAACGTCAAATAGTGATGCTAATGATTTTTCAATTATTTATACAATGCCAGATCCAGGCGCAACGTCAGGATGGCAAAAGTTTACTGTTAATTTAGACCAGTTTGCAGGTCAAACAATTTATTTAGCATTTACCTACGCAGGAGATGATGCCCATACTTGGAGAATTGATAATGTTACAGTTGATGTTACTCTTCTTTTAAATAACGATTTACAGATTTTAGGGTCTCTATATCCATTTACGCAAGTGCCTGTTTCTCAAACAATACCGACGACATTATTAGTTGACGTTAATAACAATGGAACAGACCCTCAAACCAATGTAATTGTTACAGTTACAAATAATGGAATAGTGATAGGAACATCGGCAACGATTCCTTCCATTGCGGCAGGAATTACAGAAACTATTCCTGTTCCTGTTACCAATCCAACTATATTATTAGGAAATAATGAACTGATTTACATTGTAACACAAGACCAAACAGATGAAAATCCCGATGATAATACAGCAACAACGACTTTTCTGGGAACAGAAAGTACATTTGCAGTAGACGATGGCAGCACGTATTGGAGCGTAGGAAACAATTCTCCTATTTCGATAGGTAATATTTTTACTATAACCAATGAAACGGTTGTCAGTGCTGTAGAGGCTCATTTTTCTGCGGTAGCACTAAAGAGGTTTTCTATTTCTCTTTATGCAATGAATGGAAATGTTCCTGAAACTACTCCAATTTTTACCAAAGGTGGAATTAAACCAACAACACCCGGATGGTCATATACAGCAGTTCCTACTACTACTTTGATTCCGGGCGACTATTTCTTATGTATAAACCAATTAGATGACATAAGTGTTGCTCTTACTGCTGATAATAGTTTAATTAGATTTGGTTATGTATTGACGGAAACAGACTTTATGACAACTAACGATGCCTTCTCACAAAATGTAGGAGCGCCATTAGTACGTTTGCTTGTTGATTTACCTCAAAATGACATTTCAATTAATGCTATAAATCCGATTTTGCCTTATACAAAAATACCTGTATTACAGGCACCGGAGGTTATTGCAGAATATATGCCTTTCCCCGAAATTATTACGGCACAGGCAAAAAATGTTGGTACGTTACTCCAAACAGATATCGAATTTGCCGCTACTTTGAATGGAACGGCAATCGGAACGTCATCTCCCTTAATTCCATCTTTGAATCCGGGGCAAACTTCACCTCTGTTGGAAATAACAACTCCAACCGAAATAGTTTATCCTAATACAATCGGAAACCATAATCTTGTTTACACTGTAACGCAATCCGAACAAGATGACAATATCGATAACAATAGTGTTACATTTACGCTTGAAATTGGTGATAAATATGCTTTAGATAATCAAATAGATTGTGATAATGGATTTGGAACTAGCGGAGGTACAATGGCAATGGGTAATATTTTCCCAATCTATAAGCCAACTAAACTTACGGAAGTTGAGGTAGGATTTCAGTGGAGAGGCGGCGGTGATGCTTATAGTATATCGTTATATCCAATGGCAAGTGCCACTGCAACAGGTGCAATTTTGTGGACAACCACTGTTCAAACACGTCCCGATGGCGGTTTTGTTACGATTACCGTTCCTGAAACTGTTTTGATGCCCGGTAGTTATTTCTTATGCGTAAACCAAACTACAACAGTAAACTTGGGTGTTTCTTTTGACAATAGAGTTAATTCCGAAAGGGCACGTACACGAAGCGTAGGCTCGGGTGGTGTTACTTTGACCATTCAAAATAATTTTGGTGCTGCGGCTGTTAGAATGATTGTTAATAACGACCCAATTGCAGACGGTGAAATTGTTAATATTACTGCTCCTGTTGCGGGTAAAAATTATAGTCTCACAACAACCGAAGATGTATCTGTTATAATTAAGAATAATGGTAATGCTCCATTGTCAGGGTTTGATTTGGAACTCGACTTAGATGGAACTGTTATTGCTACTGAAACTTATACAGGTACAATTGCGGTTGGCGAGCAGGCAGAATATACATTTGCAGCAAAATTAGACCTTTCTGCGTTTGTTTCGTATGATATTAAAGTTACCATTGATGTTACAGATGACATAGTTTCAGCAAATGATTCTAAAACTATTAATGTAACAAACTTTAATTGTCCTGTTATTAATACGTTCCCGTGGAATTATGGCTTTGAAGATGGTTTAACACTTGATCCATGTTGGACAGCCGAAGTTCTTGGCACACAAAATACTAATTGGGCAATAGTTGATGCTACAACAGGAACACCAGCAACCACGCCTGATGGCAGTTTATTCAAAGCACGATTTGCAAGAAGCAGTACAGCAACAACTCATATCGCCAGACTTATTAGTCCAATGCTCGACCTGACGGCTGTTTCGTACCCTGTACTAAAATTTGGACACGTACAACAGAACAATATGACGCTTATTGTGCAATACAAAACTTCACTTGATGGCGAATGGAATACAATTGAAACATTTACAGGTACGCAAGGTACGTGGACATATAGAACAGTATTATTGCCCGAAGTATCTGATACTTATTTTATTGCATTCCAAGTAACTGCAGGCGCAAATAATGTAGAACTTCAAATTGACGATATTACAATAGCCACAGCGCCCGCTACTCCAACCTTTGACGCAAATATGACCTTTGCTTTAGGAACGGTTTATAATAATATGCCTTTTGAATATATTAATGAGTATAATTTTTATAACAAAGGTAGCGTGCCAATGGCAGTGAGTCTAATATCTGCCGATACTGAAATTACTGTTACAGGATTGCCAATGAGTGCGGATCCTGCGTCAATAAGCAGTTTCGATGTAGAATTTGATGCTTCTCTTTTACCCGTTGGCTCATATACAGGACAATTTGTAATTGGTACTGACGACCCCGCTATTCCAACTTTTACGGTTATTGTTACGGCTAATGTAGTTGCAGAAACTGTTAGTGATTTTATTTTTGAAGAATTCACCGCAACAGCAACGCCAGCAGGTTGGAATTATAATCGTTTTGCTCGTGTTGGGGATGGAGGCGTTAACAACACTTCTTGTTTGAGAGTTAATAATTATGGTAGTACCACAGCGTATCAGGCTGATATTACGACTTCTTATGTAAATATGGGGACAAATCCTAAATTTTCGTTCTATTATAAATCAACAGAATATAATGTTTCAAATCCAAGTGCTACTCCATCATCTGGTGACGCTATTTCGGGTGCGGCTTATATTTCTAATGATTTAGGTGTAACTTGGACAGAAATTTGGACTTTAAATCAGGGAGACCACGTTCCGACAACAGATTTTACTTTGGCAACGGCAGATGTTAGCGCTTATGCAAATCAACTTTGTCAGGTTAGAATTATGCTTAGATCAGGTTATTCAGACGGCTTATTTTATCATGATGTTTATCATTGGCTTGATGACGTTTTGGTAGGAACACCCGAAGTAGACGAACTAATTGCAGTTTCAATTTCTGGACCAGTAACTCCAACTGCAGATTCTAAATATTTCTATACTGTTAGCGTAAAGAACGCAGGATGGGCTACTCAATCATCTGCTGATTATTCGGTTATATTGATGCAAGATGATGTAACTCCTATTCCGATAGCAACATTACCCGGCGTTGATATTGATTTCAATGAAATTAAAGAATTTGTTTTCGAATGGATTCCAACCGTTGCGGATGTGGGTCCCGTTTCTTTATTTGGATTTGTGGACTTTCCTAATGATATAAACCCTGTCAATAATCAAACAAGTAATCTAAATGTAACGGTTAAACCTGTCGGCGACTTTGAAATAGCAATAGGAACAGGTAATGTAGGTTATAAAGTACCCGTTGACCTTTGGTATCGCAAATCCTTGTCTCAAACCATCTATTATCCTGAAGAATTGATTATTGGCGCTGAAATATCTAAGATAAAATATCACGCTAATATTGCAACTTCGGGCATCCCCGATAAACATCAAAAAATATGGATGGGAACAACAAATTTGAGACACGTTGGAGACGGCTGGATAGATCCCGCAACTTTAACAGAAGTATTTGACGGTGATGTTTCATATCCTGTTGCAAATCCATTAGATGTGGAAATAGAACTTACCCAACCATTTAAATATATGGGCGGGTCTTTGGTCATTTACACTTATAAATATGATAGTAATATTTACGGAGCACAATCTACCAATACTCACTACGGAACTGCACAAACTCTTTCTAATCGTTCCCGTTTGTTCCAATCAGATGCATCGTCTGGACAAGAATTCGATTATATGAATCCTGCTTCTGAAGGTGCAGGTGGCATTATTCATGGTTACCCTAATATTAGAATGGAAGTGGATGTAACAACTATCGGCTCTTTGTTGGTAAATGTTACTTATGAATCAAACAATTTGGAAGGCGCAGAAATTAGAATTGTGGGCGCTAATACCCACTTTTTGACAAATGCAGATGGTAACTATTTCTTCCCAATGATCGCTTCAGGCACATATCCTATTGAGGTAAGTGTCGAAGGATTGGGAACTCAAACGGGTTCTGCCGTTATTACAAATAACAATACAACAATTCTGAACTTTAATTTTGAAGAGACCATCGTTGCACCGCAAAATTTGAACATCGTTGTTGATGATGTAGATGCACTATTTAGTTGGAATAACGAAATTTTAGATGATTTTGAAAGTTATGATAATTTCGCAAAAGATAATATTGGAGATTATACAGTTATCAATAATCATCCAACTCAAGCAACGCATCCAATTGCAGGTGTTACATTTCCAGGTTCGGGTACTCCAATGGGTTGGATGGTATTCAATTCAACGGCAACTACACCCGCAGCGGGACCAGAATATGCTGCTTATAGCGGAGATAAATGTTTAGCAAGTTTCTGTAATATATACGATACTAACGATAAGTGGTTAATATTACCTCAAAAATATATCCTTCCCGATACTGAATTTAGTTTTATGGCAAAAAGTGTTAGCGACTTTTTCAACTTCGGTGAAAGATTCAGAGTTGGAGTTTCAACAACAGGCACTGACCCTGCAGACTTTACATTTATTTCACCATGGCCCTATATAGCAGCACCTACAACTTGGACTGATTACAGTTTCGATTTGTCAGACTACGTAGGTCAAAAAATTTATATTGCTATTAATTGTGTTACCGAAAATGAAGCAGTTTTCTTAGTTGATGACTTATTCTTAGGTATTAATAATGGAAGTAAAGGTCGTGCATTTTCAAGTTATACTGTCTATTTAGACGGAAACGAAGTTGTTGATAACTACACTGAAACTACATATTTGTTCACCAACTTACCCGGCGGTGACCATATTGCAGGAGTAAAAGCAGTTCACACTTCTGGCGAATCACCTGTTGAAACCATTCAATTCACCATTCCTTATTATTATACCGTAACTTATAATGCACCAACAAATGGTACTTTTAGCGTTAAAGTTGACGGTGTTACAGTTCCAAACAATAGCACTGTTATTGAAGGTACAATATTGACAATTGAGGCAGAACCAAATATTGGTTATCATATTTCAACCTTAACCGTAAATGGAACTCCTTTAAGTGGTGATACTCATACAGTTACTGCGAACACTGATATTGTATGTGAATTTGCAATTAATGTTTATACAATAACAGCCGTTGCAAATCCTGTTGCCGGTAATACCGTAACCGGCGGTGGTACATACAATCATGGTGACCCTGTTACCTTAGTTGCAACTCCTGAAAATGACGTTTATAATTTTGTTAATTGGACAAAAGATGGTACTGAAGTATCAACTGATGCAACATATAATTTCAATGCTTCGGAAGATGCAGATTATGTTGCTAATTTTGTTTCAGCAGTGTCCGTAACTGTAACCGGTTTTACACCTGAAAATGGTTCTCTTTGGGCAGATTTCAATCCGGCATGGAATGATCATGCAATAATTGATTTCAGTGGCAGTATTGTAGGTAGTACCTTTGCGGGTATCACGGTTAATGGTCAAACTCCTGTTGATGTGCAAGTTGGTATGTATCAAAATTCCAGGATGCAAATCTATTACGATTTCACTTGGGATACTGATTATACAATAGTTGTACCTGCTGATGCAATAGCAAATTATAACGGAAGTAATATAACTTACACCTTCTCAACGCCTCCTGAAATGGCAATTGTAGCGCTTCTACCCGCTGACGAGGCTATAGACGTTGCCTTAGATGCCGAAGTATCAATAGAGTTTAATAAACCTGTTTTCACTAATTTTATACCTACAACAATAACTATTCAAAAAGTTGGCAGCGACTTTGTTACAGGCGTTTATTACGACCCGATACCACCAATTAACCAAGAAACCAAATTGGTAATTTATCACGATAATTTTGAGTATAGTTCTGATTATATTGTAACTATTCCTGAATTTACCTTTGGTTACGGCGAATTTACTGATGAAGTTGTGTGGACATTTACTACAATGGACAACCCAGGAACTGAAGTAATATTAACACTTCAAGCTAATCCCGAAGAGGGTGCAGAAACATTGATAGGCGGTGGCACATACGAACCCGGTACAGTAGTACCCGTAAGTGCAATCGCAGCAACCGGATATGAATTTGTGAATTGGACTGACGGAACAGAAGTAGTTTCTACAACAGCAGCATTCAACTATACGATGCCTGATGTTAACAAAACGCTTACTGCAAACTTTGTAGAAATAGGTCAAGTTTTACTTACACTTTTGGCTAATCCTTCTGATGGTGCTGAAACATTGATAGGTGGTGGTACTTACGAACCCGGTACAATAGTACCCGTTAATGCAATAGCCACGGTGCTTTATGAATTTGTTGATTGGACTGACGGAACAGAAGTAGTTTCTACTGAAGCATCTTTCAATTACACAATGCCCAATGAAAACAAAACATTAACTGCTAACTTTGAATATGTTGGTATTAAATCACTTGTTTCATCAACACTTTCAGTATATCCAAATCCAGCAACTGACAAGTTGTATATATCAAGCGAAATTAGTATCAACGCTATTAGTTTGTTTGACGCAACAGGCAGGATAGTTTTGGTATACGAAAAAGTAGGTAATTCCGAATTTACAATAGATATAAGCGGCTTATCAAGCGGCGTTTACTTTGTAAATATCGATGACACAACCATAAAAGTTGTGAAAAAATAGATAATTGTTTTCATTTTAAATAATTATTTAATGTAAAAGTATTCGAGAGCCTCCCGAAACGTCGGGGGCTCTCTTTTTTATTTGCGGTTTAGTGATTTATTTTTTACCACAAATGGACACAAAGGTTTTGTTTTTAGATTGGGTAAAAATTAGGTTCTTATACCCAAAATTCAAATTTCCCCCGATAAAATTTATTAGATCAAGAATATCAAATATTTACAGACATGAATAAAAGAAATCTGAAGGGTACTAAATTCTTACGCTCACTGCCTTTATTCCATCCCGAACTGAGGGTGCAAGCTTTGAAACTTTTACGTCAGCGTTTATTATTTGTGGAAACTGTTCAAATAGTCTGCTATATATTCGAAAAGCAACATTTTCGAGTAAATGAGACCTTTGCGACATCTCTTTTTCTACTATATCGTAAATTTTCACGTAATCTAAAGCATCCTCGATGTTATCTGTTTGTGCGGGCAGTGAAATATCTGTTTCGATTTTTATGTTCACAACAAATTTATTACCATGCGCTTGTTCTTCAGGATAGCATCCATGAAATGCAAAGAATTCCAAATCTTTAAGTTCAATGATACCGCAATGTTTTAGTTCCATTGAAATAATTTATTTACTTTTTTTCCTTAAATTAATTCTTTGTCCGGTATTAAGTTCGTCAACTTTTTCCATGCTATTAAATTTGTACAATTTATTCAGTTTCATACCGTATTTGTGTGAAATAGAATGCATTGTATCGCCTTCTTTTACAGTGTGAAAATTATTACTTGGATGTGCATTATTTCTCTTTGACTCAATATATAAGTAACGAAATTCAGATATATCAGCATTAGTAGGAATATCGTTATAATTAGATAGTTGCCACTCTTTAAATTTTAGTTCGTTAGTTAAGGATTGATATGTGTCTCCTCTTTGGACTTCAATGTATTTAACGCCGTTGTTATATTTCACTTCTCTTGCGCTGAACGGATTTACAACAATTCCTTTTTCTTTCTTTGTAGATGACGGTTTTCTTTTACGCAAATCTTTACCACCATCGGTATCATACTTATAGAGTTCATTTTCTTCAATAATTTTAATAAGTAGTTCGGCATATTTAGGGTTTGTTGCATATCCGCATTCTTTAAGTCCTTTTGCCCACGCTCTGTAGTCGGTAGGGTTTAAATCAAAAAGTTTTTGATAACGACTTCGTGTTGTCAAAAAAATTGTGTGGTCTTCGAAAGAGTCCAAAGGATTTTTATATGCTCTAAAACATTCGCCTTTTGCGTCGTCATCGTGGTAAACACGTTTTCCTGTCCAATCGTTGTGGCATTTAATACCAAAATGATTGTTCGATTTTCGCGCTAATTCGCTATTTCCATCTCCTGATTCGAGAATTGCCTGCGCTAATTTTATACTTACAGGTATCCCCGACTTAGGCATATCTTTGATTGCCCAATCCTTATAGGTGTCGATGTAATCTTTGCGGCTGATTTTTTTTTGTCCGTTCGCATAATTTCCGCAAAAGATTCCAAAAATAATTAGTAAGAATGCTCTAAGTATTGTTTTTTTTCTTATCATTTTGTAAGGTATTAATATGTATATAAGTGTTTTACTAAAAAATATATTAATAAAAAAATTGTGCAAATATAATAAAATGACAAACTTCTTAATTTATTTTTGTCATATATACTTATTTTCATATCGCTATGATTTTGGTTTGATGGATCAAACGAGGGTTTTTAGAAAATGTTGCATTTTTGTAAAAATTTTTGATTTGATTTATTATTTATTAAATAGTAATAATTTTTCTATTTTCATAAAAACAACAAAATAAATCGCCAAAAAGAATATTTTGATTAAATATTTTAATAATAATATATCAATAAAAATCTGTTTATCAATAAAATATATTATGAATCCTATTACAAAATATAATCCGATTCTTTTTAAGTTATATGGTACGTAAAAAACTTTTTGTCCGCGCAAGTATGAAAAAATTACCATAACAAAATAACCGAAGAAGAGTGCTAATGCTGCGCCAATTATTCCTATTCTGGGAACTAAAATTATATTGAGGGCGATGGAGATTATCATACCTGTTACTCCAAAATAGATTGCCCATATTGTTTTGTCTGTCAATTTATACCAAAGAGAAAGGTTGTAATATATTCCATAAAAAAGAAAACCTATTAAAATGAAAGGAATAATTATGTTTCCATCTGAATATTTGTCAGTAATAATGATATTAATGATGTCCATAAAAAGTGTAACACCGAGGAATATTAACATTCCAGCAAAGATAAAATATTCCATGATTTTCGCATAGCCTTCTTTTCCTTTTTCGCGAATTTTAAAGAAATAAGGTTCAAAAGCATACCTGAATGCTTGAGTAAACAGACTCATTAATACACCAATTTTAAAATTAATGGTATAAAGCCCTGTTTTAGTAAGTCCACCGCTCTCGGTAAGGGTGGGCATCATTAATCGGTCGCTGTTTTGGTTTATCATACCCGTCAAACCTACTATAAGTATTGGCAAACAATATTTAAACATGCTTTTTGCAATTTGGAAATCAAAATTTCCTTTTATATTTCTTAAATCTTTTATAAAGAAAAAAATCATCGAAATTGTTGCTATTAAGTTACTTAAAAAGATATAAAAAATATTGTCGTAAGAATTATATAACAGAACAAATTTATTGGATAACTGATATTTACTGATTATTGCGGGAATTATTAACAAAAAAAGGAAATTGAAAAAAATTAGTAAACCTATATTAATCAGTTTGATAGTTGCAAATTTAACTGCTTTGTTTTTTAATCTTAGATTTGCGAATGGAATTGAAAGAAAAGCATCAATAGCAATAATTATTCCTGCAAGATATAGTGAATGAAGGTATTTTCCATCTGCTAATATGTTGTTTAAAGATGGTACAAAAAGAAACGTAAAAATTATTAATAATGAACTAGTTATAGTTAATAATAATACAGATGTTTTAAAGACATCGTTTTGTTTACCTTCTCTTGAGAATCTGAAAAAGCCAGTTTCGAGTCCGAATGTGAATAAGACTAATAAAATAGCCATAAATGCTAAAATTTGCCCTAATGCGCCGTTTTCGTCGATGGCGTTTGTTCTGACGTAAAGTGTAGGTATTAAAAGCCAATTTATAAAACGTCCAATAATTGTGCTAAAACCGTATATTATGGTTTCACTTGCTAACTGTTTGATTCCGAATTTCATTTTATAGTTTTCAGTTATTAGTTTTCAGTTTTCAGAAAAAGCTACTTATAATCAGAGCATTAGAACGAATTTCTTTGTAAATTTTAATGAGTCTTTTAATTATTAAAATAAAAACTGTTGATTATGAGGGATTTCTCTACCGAAGTGGGCAAAAGATTTATTTGTTGCAACTCTACCTCGCTGTGTCCGTTTAATAAAACCTTCTTTGATAAGAAACGGTTCATAAACTTCTTCGATTGTTCCTGCATCTTCGCTGACAGCAGTTGCAATAGTTGTAATGCCAACGGGACCGCCCAGAAATTTATCTATTATGGCAAGTAAGATCTTATGGTCCATGTCATCTAATCCATAATTATCAATGTTTAAGGCATTTAATGCAACTTTGGTAATTTCGATGTCAATTTCTCCCGTACCTTTCACCATTGCGAAATCTCTGACACGTCTAAGCAGTGCGTTTGCAATTCGTGGTGTTCCACGACTTCGGTTTGCGATTTCGGTTGCGGCTTCATCTTCTATTTTTACTTTCAATATTCCTGCCGACCGAACAATAATTCCTTTCAGAACGGAAGCATCATAATATTCTAAATGACAATTTATTCCAAATCTGGCACGTAACGGACTTGTAAGCAATCCACTTCGTGTAGTTGCGCCAATTAGTGTAAACTGATTTAAGTCTATCTGTATTGACCGAGCGCCAGGACCTTTGTCAATAAGTATATCAATTCGATAATCTTCCATAGCAGAATAGAGGTATTCTTCTACAATTGGACTAAGTCGGTGAATTTCATCTATAAATAAGACATCATTTTTTTCGAGACTTGTTAAAATTCCGGCGAGGTCTCCGGGTTTGTCTAAAACGGGTCCGGAAGATACTTTAAAACCTACATCTAATTCGTTAGCGAGGATATTTGCTAATGTAGTTTTACCGAGACCTGGTGGTCCGTGTAATAATACGTGGTCTAATGCTTCGTGTCTCATAATTGCTGCCCTGACAAATATTTCAAGGTTTTCGGTTATTTTTGGTTGCCCTTTAAAATCTTTGAAGGCAAGCGGACGCAGTTGCTGGTCAAATTCTACGTCATCGACGATATATTCGTTTTGTTTTCTCAAAACAATGATTTTTATTGGTCGGTCTCAAAACAATTTATACCAATTGTTCTCAAAGTATCTTTAAAAATTTCTAAATCAAAAGGTTTTGTCAAAAAGGCATCCATTCCTGCTTCCAAACATCTATGTTTGTCGGCATCATAAGTATTTGCAGTTAAACCCACTATGCGAGAACGCCTTCCTGATTTCTTTTCAATTTCTCGTATTAATCTCGTTGCTTCATAGCCATCCATAATGGGCATCATAATATCCATCAGAATTAGCGAATATTCTTTCTCTTTTACCCTTTCTACTGCCTCCGTTCCATTTCTGGCTATATCAATATCAAAACCACTTTTTTTTAAGTTTAAAAAAATTAATTTTTGATTTAAAACGTTGTCTTCTACTAATAATAAGGATGTTCTGTTCATATTGTTAAATTTTTAATTTTGCAAAATTATATAAAAGTTTTGAAATAACAAGCGCAAAACATGAAAAAAATATTTTTTGTGGAGTAGTAATGAGATTTGAGTAGTGAGTAATGAGTTCGTGAAACGATAACCTTTGCGCCCATTACGTTCTCAACTTTACAACTTTGCGTTAAGTTTTTTTACCACAAAGGAACACAAAGGTTTTGGTTATTGAATTTATTGAAATACACAAAGGACACTATGTTTCTTTTTTACCACTGACCACTATTCACTATTTTTGCGTTCTTTGCGTTCTCAACTTTGCGACTTTGCGTTAAAATATATATTATGTAGGCTAATCTCACTCTCTCCCTACATCCCAGCAGCAGCACTCGGTACGAGTGCCACGTAGAAAACCCGGTAGGGGCGTACCCTTGCGGTCACCCCAAAAAGCGCAACTCGGGGCATCTCCAAAAATGCGAACAATTTTCATAATCTTTTGTAATTTTAGTAAATAGTTATTACCAAATCAGGAGTTCTGAATTCAGTCTCTTCAGTAACTTCTTAATAATTAACCTCGATTTTACTCAGATTGTGCAGTAAATGCGCTAATTATATGTTCGATGTCCCATTTTTCGTCTTCCAGAGGAATAACGGTAACAATATCAAATCGAATTTTATTGTCAATTTTGTTTTTTTGAACAAATTCTTCAGTTGCTTGAACAAGGAAACGAATTTTAGCGGGGGTAATACTTTCGCGAGGATGTTCCCAACCAGATGACGTTCTTGCTCTAACCTCAACAACTACTAAATACTCGCCATCGAATGCAAAAATATCTACTTCTTTATGCTTGAAACGCCAATTTCGAGCAATTATCCTAAAACCTTTTTCGCGTAAGAAGTCAGCAGCCGTCTGCTCTCCTTTTTTTCCTAATTCGATATGTTCTGCCATAAATATTTTTTAATCATCTCGTTCTTATTGATTATATTGTTTGTTACAAATATTTTGCAAAAATAAATAATTTTTTTGAATTACTCACTGACAAATAAAAGTTATTTTTTTCAGAAATCAAATAAATTTTTCTACTTTTGTAATATTTTTAAAACTGTTTTAGTGAGATATTTTGTAGAATTAGCATACAAAGGGAGTAATTATTATGGTTGGCAACGACAGCCCAATGGGATATCTGTGCAGGAAACTCTCGAAAAAACTTTTAGTACTATTTTGAATAATGAAATTCGGGTAGTTGGTGCGGGTAGAACCGATTCGGGGGTTCATGCGGCATATATGGTGGCGCATTTTGACGTTGAAGAACATATCGATAATTGCGAATGGCTGAAAAATAGGCTAAACAGAATGTTACCCAAAGATATTGTAATTATTTCAATAAATCCCGTTGATACCTACGCCCATAGCCGATTTAGCGCCATAGCCAGAAGATATGAGTATCATCTTACTTTCGATAAAAACCCGTTTTTACAAGAGCAGGCATTCTACATGAACTCTAAACCAGACATAAAAGCCATGAACGATGCTGCTAAAATATTGCTACATTATTGCGATTACACAAGTTTTTGTAACCTGCCAACTGATGTAAAAAATTTTAGGTGTACAATTAAACATGCTCAATGGGAAATCAGAGGAAACCGCTACGTATTTGTCATTGAAGCAAATCGTTTTTTACGGAGAATGGTACGTACAATAGTTGGTACTTTATTAGATGTAGGAAAAAATAAAATTGATGCTCAACGTTTTGTTATGATAATAGAAGCGCACAATAGGTCACAGGCAGGGCAATCTGCTCCCGCACACGGACTTTATCTTGTTGATGTTCAATATCCAAAAGAAATATTTTGTCCTACGGCACTGAAAGATTCTTATTTGCCGTTTAATTGGAAGTGAGGGAAATAGTGGTTAGCGGTTAGTGATTAGTGGTTAGTGGTTAGTGGTTAGCGATTAGTGGTTAGTGATAAATGGAAAAAATAGAGATGAAACTTACAAGACAAAATAAAAAAATTTTGACACACAGACAAATGATATTATTAAATAAACTTTATACCGTACCCCGTGTACCGTACACCAACACCATGTACCGCGTACCCTGCACCGTGCACCCTGCACCGTTCACCGTGCACCCTGCACCGTTCACCGTAATTTAAAATAAACAGATGAAATTAAATGCAATGATTTATGCAGCAGGCCTCGGAACAAGGCTCCGACCTATTACCAACAACAAGCCCAAAGCGCTTGTTGAAATCGGTGATTCTACATTATTAGAAATTGCCATAAAAAAACTTATAAATTTTGGTGTTAAACGTATCGTTATTAATGTGCATCATTTTGCTGATCAAATAATTCAATATATAACTCAAAAAAATTTTACAGGTGCAGAAATTGTTATTTCAGATGAGCGACAGCAATTATTAGATACGGGTGGCGGCTTGCGGAACGCAAGAGAGTTATTTATAAAAGATAGTCCAATTATTACTTACAATGTTGATATTTTATCTAATATCAATCTGTCCGAACTATTTGATTATCACAATAATAACAAAAATTTTGTTTCAATTTTCGTTCAAAACAGGGAAACGTCTCGCTATCTGCTTTTTGACAAAGATAACCATCTCTGTGGCTGGCAAAATCCAAAAACCA
Organism: Marinilabiliaceae bacterium; assembly: GCA_009777175.1. Lineage (GTDB taxonomy): Bacteria > Bacteroidota > Bacteroidia > Bacteroidales > Marinilabiliaceae > WRMI01. Next base: position 35,350 of record WRMI01000012.1, on the reverse strand, counting down.
ACGAGGAAAAATGGAGTTCTGTTCCAAAACCCGCAACGAAATTAGGTAACAACTGCATTCAAGTACTCGATTATAAAATATTTTCATATTTAACGGATACTGCTCCATTTCCAATAATTCCTTTTTTGGTTGACTTAGCGGCTACTGAGAAAATTTGCGGATGGATAAATAATGATGTTACTTGGTTTGATATTGGAACACCCGAAAAATTGCTGAAAGCAAAAGAATATTCAGAACTTTTGTTAATCAAATAAATCTAAAAGAATCTTGTTTTAGATATTTCTTCTTGCGATTTCTTGTGCCACAAACGAAGCCACGTCATCAGCATAACTATTCATACCGAAACCTGCATCATAACCTAATTCTTTTGCTAATTCGTGTGTGATACGTGGACCGCCGCATATCAAAAGTATTTTGTTGCGCAATCTTTCGGCTTCTAACATTTCCACTAATTCGATTAAATTTTTTACGTGTACATCTTTTTGTGTAACGGTTTGTGAGACTAATAAAGCGTCTGCATTAAGTTCTATTGCTTTTTTAATAAAATCTTCATTAGGAACCTGACTGCCAAGATTATAAGCCTCAATCATTTCGTAACGTTCTAAACCGTAATGTCCAGCATATCCTTTCATGTTCATAATTGCGTCAATTCCAACTGTATGAGCGTCAGTTCCTGTACTTGCGCCGACAACTACGATAGGTCTGCCGATTTTTTCCTTTACAAATGTGTCTGTTTCTTCCAAACTCCATGTTGTGCTTTCCACTTTTGGAACTTCAATTTTTGTGAAGTCCACGTCGTGTGTACAGTTTCCATAGCAGTTGAAAAAAGTGTATCCGTCTGTTAGTTCTTTATAAAAAACCACTAAAGGATTTTCGAACCCCATTTTGAGTAGTAGTTGTTTTGCTGCTTCTATTGCTTCGTCGTTGCATGGTAGCGGCAACGTGAAACTTATTTGCGTTTTCCCATCGTTTAGGGTGTCGCCGTATGGTTTTATTTTTGTTAAATCTAATGTCATAATATTTTATTTATTGTTCGTTAATATTCGTTTTCGAGCCATCTTGCGAGAAAAACATCATATACCGTATAATATTTTCCTTCTTTTGAATCATGTTCACACAAAAGTTCTTTGTCTGTTAGTGCGGTTAAAGCCCTTTTGGCATTCGCAGGAGTTCCAATATTGTGCTTGTTTAGGAACTCACTCGCCGTAAACTTGTGTAACTCTTTTTCTTTTGCTACTGCAATTAAAAATTTCCATTGGTTATCGGTCAATAACGCACGATATTGAAAAAATATGTTTTCATAAATTAAAAAAATGTTTTTACAGGCACGTTTAACTTCTTGCATTGCTATTTTTTTGGTTCCTGCTGCGAACACTTGATTACACAATGCCTGTGTGTAATAGGTATGTTGTTTTGTCCATTCTAAAATAAAATTGAGAGCGTCTGTTTCAATTTTTCGCTTGTTTTTTTCAAATAACGAATTAATAAAGTGGCGATATTTTTCTTTTTGAATTACTCCAAGTTTTAAGAACTGCGTACTTGAATAAAAAGGGTTTTTGGCATTTGAGAATATATCGAACATTATATGCTTTTTACTTCCGCAAAATATAAACCTAATATTTTTAAGATGCTGAATGTGTGTTCGCAAAATTGCTTCTACATTTTTCTCGGGATATTCTCTTATTTGTTGAAATTCATCAATAGCAATTAAAATTTTCGTTTTTTGTTGTTCTAAAAAAGCAAAAATACTTCGTAAAGTTTGTTCTTTTTCATTGGGTGAATGATAATTAATCTCTATTTGAGTAGAACCTGTTATAGGGTCAAAACTAAATACGGGACGAAAGGATTTAATAAATTTAAAGAACCTGTTTCCGAAGGATGTTTTTTGAGGATATTTGTCTAAAATAGCCTCTGTTAAACACTTTATAAAATCTGATAAATTTTTTGTAGCATAAATATCGGCATAAATAGGGAAAATTGATAACTTTTTCTGATTTATTTCGTCAAAAAGTCTCATAATTAACCCCGTTTTACCCAATCTTCTGTTGGAAATTAAGGTCGTATTTATACCATTTTTACAATTTGAAAGAAGATTTTTTACTTCTTTTTCTCTGTCGCAAAATAGTTCTTTGCATACATAAGGCTCTAAAATAAAGGGATTGTCCATTTTTTTTATATTAAAAATTTTTGCAAAGATAATATTTTTTTTTATACAAAATGTATTATACAAAATGTATTATACAAAATGTATTATACAATATGTATTATACAAAATGTTTAATCAATTCTATGAAAGGATTGCTATAATTTTCACTTTTTTCACACACTCCATCAAGCCCTTTACCGCCTGTTTTTGAGCGCTTTACGTTGGCAAAAATACCTTTTTCCAATGCTGAAAATAATCCTTCATGCTCTACTTTTTCTAACAAAAAAATGGCATTTTCTAGCACTTTTTGTGCTCTTTTTTGTATAATTCCATCTGTTTTATAGGTGATTTCATCGCCAATATTATGTAAATTATTGAAAATATACTTAGCATTTTCGATTGCCAAATATCTATCCGACATAAATGGAGTATGAACTGCTTCGGTTAGCATCCCAAGAAGTTGTATACCTTGCCCTGTCCAAACAGAAATAACGTTAAATAGTGCATTTTGAATATGTCCGCGAAAAACGTTTCCTGTCATAAATTTTGTTGGGGGCATATATTTTAGCGGTGCTTTTGGGAATATTTCTCGTGTCATCTGCGCTTGTGCCAATTCGTAAAGAAAACCATTTTCAAGGTCGGGGTTCATTTCAAAGGCGTGTCCTAATCCCATTTGTTCTTCGGGTATTCCTGCGAGTAAAGCCAACTGTTCGTTAATTAAATCAGACGCTAAAACTGTATGCGCCTCTTCAACGGCATCGGCAGTTGTCAAATAGTTGTCCTCGCCCGTATTGATAATAACACCCGCAAATCCGTTAATTATACGTGAAAAATATTGGTCAATCAAAGTGCGCTGCGGATTTATATCGCGAAATAAAATACCGTAGAGAGCATCGTTAAGCATCACATCTAAACCTTCTAATGCACCCATTGCGGCAATTTCGGGCATACATAAACCCGAACAATAATTGCACAAACGAATATAACGACCTACTTCTAAACCCGTTTCATTCAGTGCTTTTCGCATAATTCTAAAATTTTCTTGCGTGGCGTATGTACCACCAAAACCTTCGGTAGTTGCTCCATAAGGCACATAATCTAACAAACTTTGACCTGTTGTGCGTATAACCGCAATAATATCAGCACCTTGACGTGCCGCTGCCTGCGCTTGAACAACGTCTTCGTAAATATTGCCTGTGGCAACAATAACATAAATATAAGGCTTTGTGCCCTCGCCTATATCGGCAATCATTTTTTCGCGCCTTTGACGGTTTGACTTTATGCGCTCAATACATTGCATAACGTATGGTTTCAACGCTTTTTCAATATCTTGGGAAGCGCATCGTGGAAATGTGCTCAAATCAATTTCGTCTATCGCTACTTTTTCGGCAATTTCTTGAGGAGTTAACCCTGTGGCAATCATTGCATTACCTATTAAATAGAGAACTCCATCTGATAAACATTCTGCCTCTTGTATTGCCTCAACGAGCACATTTGGCAACGGTACACAATTTTCATCAACCCCGTCAATTCCTATTAAACGACATAAAGTGCGTTCTACGGCAACGGTAGTAAAATTATTTAGTTGTTTTTGAACACTTTCAGCAATTCGTTGTGCTGTTTTTTTTGCTTTTTCTACTTTTGAAAAATCTAATCCTAATTTACTGTTTTGCATATATTTGCCTGTTTATTTTACAAAATTAAATCAATTTCAGAGTGCAAAATTAGTTTAAATTTTATGAATAACAAAAAAAATTCTATTTTTGCATTACAAAATATTTACAAAAAGTTGATGCGCAAACTGAAAATCACAGAGTTAAAAAGGTTGACGTGCGAAGAGTATAAGCATGTTTCGAAACAAAACATTGTTGTTGTATTGGACAATGTGCGGAGTCTTCATAATGTAGGCAGCGTATTTCGAACATGCGACGCTTTTCGTATTGAGGCTCTTTATTTATGCGGAATAACCTCTACCCCTCCCAGCAATGAAATTCACAAAACAGCCATTGGCGCAGAAGATTCAGTAGATTGGAAATATTTCGAAAAAACTGAAACTGCCGTTGAAACATTAATCAGTAACGGATATATGCCAATTGCAGTTGAGCAGACCGATAGTTCAATTTTATTGTCCGATTTTGTTTCTGATAAAAATAAAAAATATGCATTAATTTTTGGCAATGAAGTCAAAGGTGTCCAGCAATCAGTAATTGATTTATGTGTAGCCACAATAGAAATTCCTCAATTTGGAACGAAGCACTCGCTAAATATTTCTGTTTCAGTAGGGATAGTTGTTTGGGAGGTTGTAAAAAATTTTTCACTCCCGAATTGAAACAAAAAATAGTAATTTTGACTCCCGAATTGAATCAAAAATAGTAACTTTAACTCCCGAATTGAATCAAAAAACAATAAAATTGACTCCCGAATCGAAACAAATAATAAAATTGACTCCCGAATCGAAACAAAAAATAGTAATTTTGACTCCCGAATTGAAACAAAAAAATGCAATTTTGACTCCCGAATTGAAACAAAAGTATTATCTTTGCAAAAATTTTATCACCCATGTTTGAAAGAAATATAGAAAAAGAATTAGAACGATGGTCATTAAATCCCAATCGTAAACCTTTGATATTAAGAGGTTCACGTCAAGTAGGCAAGACCACGTTGGTAGAGAATTTTGCAATGAATTTTGAAAATTTTCTCTATTTGAATTTTGAAAAGAATCCGACCGCATTAGCTATGTTTGAGAAAGAGCAAGAAGTGGTCGATTTATTAGCGGACATATTTTTGTTTTGCAACAAAGAAAAAAAGTCGGGCAAAACGCTACTATTTATTGATGAAATTCAAAATTGCAAAAAGGCAATTACGAGGTTACGTTATTTTTATGAGGCAAAGATAACCGATTTGTATGTAATTGCTGCGGGTTCGTTGTTGGAGTCAATGTTGAGTAAATATGTTTCGTTTCCTGTTGGGCGAGTAGAATACTTGGCTGTTCGTCCGTGCGTTTTTAACGAATTTTTGCGTGCAATAAACGAAAAACAGTTAGAAAAAGCACTAATAGCATGTAAAATACCCGAGGCACTACACATTAAAACAATGAATTTGTTTAATACCTTCACTCTAATTGGAGGTATGCCCGAAATAGTATCTGATTACGCTGCTAACAAAAATTATATTGGTTTGAATAGGATTTATGAAAGTTTGCTAACAAGTTACCGTGATGATGTAGAAAAATACGCTCGCAACGAAACCATGCGCCAAACAATTCGTTATATTTTACAGTCGGGATGGAAATATGCTGGCGAGCGTATAACATTAGGCGGTTTTGCGGGGTCTTCTTACAAGGCGCGAGAAATGGGCGAAGGATTTCATACATTGGAAAAGACCTTTCTTTTAGAACTTTGCTATCCAACGACTGATTTGCTTGTTCCAATTTCAAAAGATTTGAAACGTTCACCTAAATTGTTGTGGCTTGATAGCGGAATAGTCAATTATGCCGCTAATGTTCAAAAAGAAGTTTTTGGAGCAAAGGATATTTTAGATGCTTGGCGAGGAAAAATTGCTGAGCAAATTGTTGCACAGGAACTGCTTGCCATCGATAGTCGCGTTTCGAATCATCGAAATTTTTGGGTACGCAAAAAAATTGATTCAGACGCAGAAGTTGATTTTGTTTTGCAATTTGACAACAAAGTTATTCCGATTGAAGTAAAATCGGGACATAATGCAAAACTAAAATCATTACACATTTTTATGGAAGAAGCACCGCACAATATTGCGGTAAGAGTTTGGTCTCAACCTTTTTCTGTTGACGACATCTCAACAAAGAGTGGAAAAATTTTTAAACTTGTCAATTTGCCTTTCTATTATGTAGGGTGTCTCGAAAAAATATTACAAGAAACACTAGATAAATGTTTCTGAATAAGAGAAAACAAGAAACAGTTCCTTGACCTGTTATTATTAGCAGACGAACAGGAAAATATGATTGACAAATATTTGCCTACCGGAGACTTGTTCGCTCTATATGACAATGATTTGAAAACCGTTTGCGTTGTTGCGCCAATAGATAGCGACACATGCGAATTGAAAAACATTGCAACTTATGAAAAATATCAAGGCAAAGGCTACGGAAAAGCATTGTTAAAATTTATATTTGATTTCTACAAAAATACAAAACTATGCTTGTCGGAACAGGAGAAATTCCGTAGATCTTGTCATTTTATGAAAGTTGCGGATTTGAAATAGTCTATCGAGTAAAGAACTTTTTTACAGATAATTACGACCAACCTCTGGGGAAATCAAAATGTCCCCTTTTTATGAAATATTTATCATCCTCTGTTTTCCACATTCCGCTACAATGTTACGCTTGGTAGAAAATAATTTCAAAGCACAAAAACCCATTCCGTTATGAATATGACCAAAATAAGATTAACATGAAAAGGGATGCATTCCTAATGGAATGCAGGCGGCTTGATTGCACGTTTTTCTACCAAGCGAAGCATTCATTTTCGACAAGCTCAATGCATCGCTTAACGGAATGCAAAACCAAAAAGTAGGACTTCCTTTACTCTTGGAATTTTACTGACTACATTTTTTGTTTAGTTAATTGCAAAAGCAAATATTTAGATTCCTCATTTCACTTTGTTCCATTCGGAATGACCATCCGTTATAAGGGAAATGGCGGGAAAAAGGGTGCGGCGAAACCGCACCCTTTTTCCCACCCTCATTTACAGGCTAATACAGTCATTCCGAACGGAGTGAGGAATCTTGATAGGAGCTTTATATTCATAACGTAACAATAAAATAATTCAATTGCGACTTTAGAGAAAAACATTTGCGACCGTGCGTTTAAAATATATTTTCATTTCTTTATGAATAATGCTGGTTAGAAAAAATAAAATTTTTTTAACTTTTTTTTAATAAAAAAGTATTCGATTAATTTTTTATATTTATCTTTGCACTTTAATTTATTTTAATCATTTACCTATTTTTAAAATCTACAGTATGAAAAGTAAATTTTTTATTATCAGTTTTCTTGTAGTCTCTATTTTTGCTTACGCAAAAGGAGACGTTAAGTACGACATAGAGTTGTCGTCAGTTAATATGCCTGAATATATTTCAGGAAGTAGCCATGAAGTGTTTGTTTCAGGGACTGTTAAAAACGTAGGAACTGAACCGATTACATCATTTATTGTAAACTACCAAATTGATAACGGTAGTGTATTTGAACACGCTGTTTCAGGAGTAAACATTGCTCCCGACAACGAAATGCAGTTTGTTCACGCTAAAACTATTGTTCCCTCTGAAATAGGAGAACATCAGATTAAAATTTGGGTTTCACTCCCCGGCAATAATTTTGTCGAAAACACGAGAAACAGCGGAACGTTGCCGTTTCTTATTTATAGAGATGACACTGAAAGACTGCGTTATCCACTTATAGAAGTATTTACCGCTTCTACTTGTCCACCTTGTCTTCAAGGAGGAACAAATTTGAAGAATGTTTTAAATCAAAACACAGGAGTTTATGCATTAATAAAGTATCAGATGAGTTGGCCCGGAGTCGGCGACCCGTACTATACAGCCGAAGGGAACGTGAGAAGGAATCTTTATGCAATTACAGGCGTTCCGCATTTACACATTGATGGTAATTTTTTCAACACTAATCCAGCATCTAATATTCAAAATTCTCATTTGATTAATGCTCAAAATGTTCCCGCATTTATGGAGATAGATGTGGAGTATAGCGTAACAGGAAAAACCGTTAATGCAACTGCTACAATTACTCCTACAATAGATTTTACTAATGCCAATCTAAGGCTTTATATGGCTATTACCGAAAGAAGAACAGTTAAAAACAAAAAAACCAATGGAGAAGAAGAGTTTTTTCAAGTTATGAAAAAATTTATGCCTGATGCAAGCGGTATTACATTGGGAGATTTAACAGCAGATGTGCCTGTATCGTTTGAACAAGAATGGGAATTTAAAGGAGAATACAGACTACCTAGTAGTGCAAGTAATCCAATTAACCACAATATAGAGCATTCTGTCGAAAATTTTAAAAACCTTACAGTTGTTGCGTGGGTAGAAAATACTTCAACCAAACAAGTATACCAAGCCTTTTACCATATTTTAAAACATTGTGTATCTTTTGAATTGCTTGGCGGTAACGGAGAACTTTTGGCAACCACAGATGAAGGCACTTCATTAACAAGCGGGGAATTTGTTGAAGAAAATACAACAGTTACTTTCACTGCAGTTCCTGATGAATGGTATATGGTAAAAGAATGGAAACTTAACAAAACAGTCGTTCCGGGTAGTAATAATACTAATGAGTTTATCCATACAATTACGCAAGCCTGTGATGAAATTACCGTTGAATTTATTGCCTCTCATTATAATGTAAATTTTGGTACTCATAATAATCAAGAGTTTGGAACTATATCGGCAACCGTAGATGATATTGAAATTGAACCCGATATGCCAATCCCCAATGGATCGGAAGTTATTTTCACTGCGACTCCCAATGAATATTACGAAGTAAGAGCATGGCGAGTAAATGGATCAATAGTTGCGACCGGTATAGATACGTACACTATTCCTGTACTTAGCGGTGATGTTAATGTAACTATTGAATTTCAGGCTACACATTTTAATGTGCAATTCGGTGCTGTAAATGGTATGGGAACCGTTACTGCCGTTGTAGATGATGACCCCGAAACTGAGGAAATCGGATCTAACGTTTATGTACCTAAAGGCAAAAAAGTTGTTTTTACAGCAACACCGGGCGAATATTGCATCGATGTTAAAGAATGGCGAAACAACGGAACATTAATTTCAGAAAATACAACTGATACATATACTATAAACTCACTTTCTAACACTGCCAATGTTACAGTTGAGTACAATTTATCGCATTATCAAGTAACTTTCAGTACAGATGGCGAATTTGGTAATCTTATTGCAACTGTTGATGGCGAACCTATTGAATCAGGTGATTTTATTGAAACTGAATCAGAAGTTATGTTCACAGCAATGCCCGATGAAGGATATAGAGTTAAAGAGTGGATTTATAATGGCGAAGCTGTCGAAGGTAATAAAACAACCCAATTTATTGTAGAATCACTTGCGGAATTTGTTACTTTGTCTGTTGAATTTGAGGAAGATGTTAGTATTAATCGTCAGCAAATTTCAGATGTTAATATTTATCCAAACCCTGTTGGCGATAAATTACGTATCGTTCAAAAAACAGCAAACAAAGCAAAAATTGAGATATTCACATTAAGTGGAATATTATTGAAATCCTTAGAAGTCAATCAACAAACAACCGAACTTGATGTTTCTGATTTAATTCAAGGAGTTTATCTGATTAAGATAATTAACGGCGAAACAGAATCAGTTTTACGGTTTGTAAAAGAATAAATCATTTTTTTTTAAAGTGGTTTTAAGTGAAATTTTTTATTGATGAATGAATCCCTGATAAATTTATCGGGGATTTTTTTTATTTAATCGAACATCAAATCTAACCTGCATTATTCATAAAAGCTATTCATAGTCTCGCTACATGCGAGTATCGTTGTGTGGGCGACCCTTGCGGTCCCACAATTACCATCCCGTATAGAATTGTAGGGGCAAGGCTTGCCCTCGCCAGTTTTATTCTACGCAATCCTCTTCGTTGTATTTTATGTATTTAGGCAACCGCAAGGGTTGTCCATACAGATGTCGTAAAACAAAACGACATATTTCCTTTATGAATAATGCATGCTAAGCCTTGGTCCTGCTAAAATATCATTGAACTTTCCATTTTTGTAAGCAAGATGCCCTTTTACAAATGTATACGTTATCACATTTTGCATAAATAAAACAAATATCAAAAAATAAAAAAATTTTTAACTTTTTTTAATAAAAAAGTATTCGATTAATTTTTTTTATTTATCTTTGCACTTTAATTAATTTTAATCATTTACCAATTTTTAAAATCCACAGTATGAAAAGTAAATTTTTTATTTTCAGTTTTCTTTTAATCTCCATTTTTGCTTATGCAAAAGGGGACGTTAAGTACGACATAGAGTTGTCGTCAGTTAATATGCCTGAATATATTTCAGGAAGTACAGATGAAGTGTTTGTTTCAGGGACGGTTAAAAACGTAGGAACTGAACCGATTACATCATTTATTGTAAACTACCAAATTGATAACGGTAGTGTATTTGAACACGCTGTTTCAGGAGTAAACATTGCTCCCGACAACGAAATTCAGTTTGTTCATGCTAAAACTATTGTTCCCTCAGATATAGGCGAACATCAGATTAAAATTTGGGTTTCACTCCCCGGCAATAATTTTGTCGAAAACACGAGAAACAGTGCTACGTTTCCACTTCTTATTTATAGAGATGAAACAGCAGTACTACGAACTAATTTGATTGAAGTTTTTACTTCTTCTAGTTGCCCTCCGTGTAAACCAAGCAATGAAGCTTTAAAAGCTCTCCTTGACGTATATAAAGGGCGTTATTCTTTAATAAAAAATCAGATGAGTTGGCCCGGAACTGGCGACCCTTATTACACACTCGAAGGCAATGTAAGGAGAACTTTTTATGCAGTAAATGCGGTGCCTGATATATATCTAAATGGTTCGAAATCAAGCATTTCCGCACAAACTTTGAATAATGCACTACAGAATCCCGCATTTATGGAAATAGAAATAGATTATACAGTTGTGGGACAAACCGTTGATGCAACAGTTACAGTTACGCCAACCATTGATATGTCAAATTCCAATTTGAGGCTTTATGTCGCAATTGTTGAAAGAGAAACATATAATAACGTAACAGTTAACGGTGAGACAATTTTTTATCAAGTGATGAAAAAATATATGCCTGATGCGAGTGGTATTGTAGTTGGAGAATTAAACGCAAATCAACCACAGATATTTAACCAACAGTGGACATTTCAAGGAAACTATCGTAAGCCCAATAATGCAGGTGATCCAATTAACCACGCCATAGAACACTCTGTGGAAGATTTTGATAACCTAACTATTGTTGCGTGGGTACAAAATATTTCAACAAGAGAGGTGCTTCAATCATGTTATCCACCACCTTATTGCGTTACTTATGAAACAACAAGCGAAGGAGGCACAATTACAGCAGCAGTAAATGGAGTAACAGTGGAACAAGGTGATATATTGGTACCCGGCACCGAAATTACTTTTACAGCAACTCCCGATGAGTGGTTTGTTGTAAAAGAATGGAAAAATGGAGAAGTCATTGTTCCCGATTTTTCAGATAATGAATATATTACAACAGTAGATCGTAATATTAATGTTTCGGTAGAATATTGGAACTCACATTTTATGGTAAATTATGGTACCCACAACTATCAAGAATTTGGTACAATAACCGCACTTGTAGAAGATGAAGAAGTAGAACCAAGTTCTTACGTACATAGAGGATCAGAAGTTATTTTCACTGCAACTCCCAATGAATATTTCGAAGTTAGAGCATGGCGCTTAAACGGAGCAATAGTTGCAACAGGAACAGATACATATACTATTGACGCACTTAGTGATGAGGTTAATGTTACCGTAGAATTTCAGGCTACACATTTTAATGTGCAATTCGGTGCCGTTAATGGTATGGGAACAGTTACTGCAGTTGTTGGTGTTGCCCCCGAAACTGAAGAAATCGGATCTGACGTTTATGTACCTAAAGGCAAAAGAGTTGTTTTCACTGCAACACCGTGCGAATATTGCATCGATGTTAAAGAATGGCGAAACAACGGAACATTAATTGGAGGAAATACATCTAATACTTTTGCAATTAATTCACTGAATAACGCCGCAAATGTTACAGTTGAGTATAATTTATCACATTATCAGGTAACTTTCAGTACAGATAGCGAATTTGGTAATCTTATAGCAACTGTTGATGGCGAACCTATTGAATCAGGTGATTTTATTGAAACTGAATCAGAAATTATGTTCACCGCAATACCAGATGAAGGATATAAAGTTAAAATGTGGATTTACAATGGCGAAGCTGTCGAAGACAATATTACAACCCAATTTATTGTAGAATCACTTGCGGAATTTGTTACTTTATCTGTTGAATTTGAGGAAGATGTTAGTATTAATCGTCAGCAAATTTCAGATGTTAATATTTATCCAAATCCTGTTGGCGATAAATTACGTATTGTTCAAAAAACGGCAAACAAAGCAAAAATTGAGATATTCACATTAAGTGGAATATTATTGAAATCCTTAGAAGTCAATCAACAAACAACCGAATTTGATGTTTCTGATTTAATTCAAGGAGTTTATCTGATTAAGATAATTAACAACGAAACAGAATCAGTTTTACGGTTTGTAAAAGAATAAATCATTTTTTTTAAAGTGGTTTTAAGTTTAAATTTTTTATTGCTGAATGAAGCCCCGATATATTTATCGGGGCTTTTTTTTAATTTCATCAAACCTCAAATCTAACCTTCATTATTCATAAAAGCTATTCATAGTCTCGCTGCATGCGAGTATCGTTGTGTGGGCGACACTTGCGGTCGCACAATTACCATCCCGTATAGAATTGTAGGGGCGAGGCTTGCCCTCGCCAGTTTTATTCTACGCAATCCACTTCGTTGTATTTTATGTATTTAGGCAACCGCAAGGGTTGCCCCTACAATGACTATCTCCATATCATTCAGGGCAACCGCAAGGGTTGCCCATACAGATGTCGTAAAACAAAACGACATATTTCCTTTATGAATAATGCATGCTAAGCCTTTGTCCTGCTAAAAAATCATTGAACTTCCCACTTTCGTAAGCAAGATGTCCATTAACAAATGTATGCGTTATCATATTTAAAAAAGTGACTCCCGAAAAAGGTGTCCATTTACATTTATAGAAGCTTGATTCATCTTTTGCAGTCCACGAGTCTGCTTTAATAAGAACAATATCAGCATAATATCCTTCTCTAATAAATCCTCTTTTGTTTATTGAGAATAATTTAGCGGGTGCGTGGCACATCTTTTCTACTGCTTTTTCTTTTGTAAAAATTTCTTGTTCGGTAAGTTCGAAAATTGCAAGAAGCGAATGTTGAACCAGCGGAAGTCCCGATGGGGATTGAATGTAGGGCTGTTGTTTTTCTTCTATCGTATGTGGAGCGTGGTCAGTTGAAATTAAGTCTATCTTATTGTCAATTATTGCTTTACGAAGTGCATCCCTATCTTTAAAGGTTTTTATTGATGGATTACATTTTATACGCCATTCTAAATTGTCAAAGAAAGAGTTGTCAAACCATAAGTAGTGAACACATACCTCGCCTGTAACTTTTTTCATTTCCAAAGGTATGTTGTTGTTTAATAAAGATAATTCACGTTCAGTTGAAATATGAAGAATATTGAGTTTTGAATTATATTTTTCGGCAAGTTCAACAGCCTTAGCGGTTGAGCGATAACAAGCCTCTTCGTCGCGAATATCTGAATGATACTTATAAGGTATATTGTCGCTAAATATTTTTCGATATTTTTCAAAATTTGCATTGATAATCGATTCGTCCTCACAATGAGCCGAAATGGGCAAATTTACTTCTTTGAAAATATTTTCTAATGTTTCGTTGTTGTCAACCCGCATATTACCTGTTGATGCCCCCATAAAAAGTTTTACCCCGCATACATTCCGACGATTAATTTTCAATAATTCTTTAAAATTATTATTTGTAGCACCAATAAAGAAGGAATAATTAGCTAATGAACTTTGTGAGGCAATTTCAAATTTTTTCTCAAGTTCTAAAACCGTAGTTGTTTGTGGAATAGTATTTGGCATATCCATAAAAGAGGTAATCCCTCCGGCAATTGCTGCTCGCGATTCTGAAAATATATCTCCTTTATGAGTTAGTCCCGGTTGCCTGAAATGAACGTGAGAATCTATTATTCCGGGTATTAAAAAGTGATTTTCGGCATCAATTTCTTTATCAGCACTTAACAAAGGAACTGTTTTATTATTAATATGTTGATTATCAGCATTTCGAAATATTTTTTCAATATGTTCTCCATTTATTAATAGAGAGCCTTTGAATGTTTCTCCTTCATTGATAACTGTCGCATTTTTGATAAGGGTTTTCATTTTTTTATTTTTTAGTCACTAATTACTAATATAGTGGTTAGTGGTTAGTGATTAGTGGTTAATAACTCATTTACTCATTTATTACAAGGTGGACGACCGCAAGGGTACGCCCCTACACTCATTCACTCATTCACTCATTCACCCATTTACTTATTTACTCATTCACTCATTTACTCAATTCTAACTAAAAATATCTTCTAAATCTATTAAATATCCGTCAAAAATGGTAACAGGCACTTTTCCTGGTGGTTCGTAGACCTGTCCGTTGTCATATTTGCCATCGGCTTGAAGTAGAAAAACAGTAATTGCTTTGTCTTTTGCGTGAACAATCCAATATTCTTTAACGCCAGATTCCTGATAAATAATATATTTATCGAACAAATCTCTTTTTGCGGTTGAGGGCGACAAAATTTCTACAATCAAATCGGGCGCACCACAACAGCCTGCATCATCTAGTTTTGAGGGATCGCAAACAACGCAAATATCTGGTTGCACAACCGTGAAGATTTTTTTGTTTTCGTGCTCCCCATTCTTTGGAATGCGCACATCAAAAGGAGCATCATAAACTTTGCAATTTCCTTTATTCTTTTTTATAACTGCCCCCAAATTCCAAACAATATTATGACTAATCTCTGCATGTACCCTACGAGGTGCAGGAAATAATTTTATAAAACCATCTATTAGTTCGCGTCTCACGTCATCAAACCACGTAAGATAATCGGCGTAACTATAACGTTTATTCAAATCTAATGTTAGTTCCATCTTTTATTTTTGTTTAGATTTAACGCCGCAAAGATAACAAAAATTTTTAATATATTCTGAATTTCACTTTTATTAGCCACTAATTACTAATATAGTGGTTAGTGGTTAGTGATTAGTGGTTAATAACTCCTTAGCACATTTACTCATTCACTCATTCGCTCATTTATTACAAGGTGGGCGACCGCAAGAGGACACCCCTACAAACATTCACTCACTACTCAAGTCTCATTACTCACTACTGATATC
The DNA here is from genome assembly GCA_009777175.1 of Marinilabiliaceae bacterium. GTDB lineage: Bacteria > Bacteroidota > Bacteroidia > Bacteroidales > Marinilabiliaceae > WRMI01. The sequence goes on along the minus strand of WRMI01000012.1, from coordinate 20,093 downwards.
TCACTACTAATTTTTCGCATGTCAGATTTTTTTTCGCTTTTTTTGGAAATTATTTGTGGTGTGAAAATAATTTAGTATTTTTGCAGATAGTTTTTAAAAGATTTTTGGATGAATTCGAATAATAACAATAAAAATAAATGATTTTATGAAGGTTAATTTATATTTGATTATCGGAGGTATTTTGATTTTGACTTCTTGTTCTGCAAAACTGACTTCTTCTATACAGAAAACTTATGCTCCACTTGACTACAAGGAAGAAGTAAGAATTTTTGAACTTGGCGAGGAAATACCTCCTAACGCTGAAAAATTGGGGACAATTAAAATAGGCGATTCTGGTTTTTCTACAAATTGTAATTATGATGTTGTGATTGAAAAAGCAATGTTAGCATCGCGAAAAGTTGGCGGAAATGCTTTGAAAATTACTGAACATTATACGCCAGATATTTTGAGTTCTTGCCACAGGATTATCGCAGATGTTTTGAGAATTGCAGACATTGAAAATTTTAAAGCTGTTGACGAAATAGTTGACATTGATAATGTTTTATTTGACGCAGATTATGCAATAATTAATGTTTACAGAGCAGGCGGACAAGGAGCGTTGGTAAGTTATGACCTCTATTTGGGCGATTCGATAATTTGCCGAGTTTCTAAAAATTTTTGTGAATCAATTAAAATTTATAAAGAAGGTTTAAATTCTTTGTGGGCAAAAACTGAATCGAAAACGGAAATTCCTATTAATGTTGAATTTGGAAAAACTTATTATGTGCGCTGCGGAATTACAATGGGAGCATTTGTCGGTCGACCAAGTCTAACAATGGTTGATAATAATACAGGAAAAGCCGAATTTAACGCAATAGAACTAAAGAATAACAAGAAAAACAAATAAAATTATGAAGAAAATATTTTTTGGATTATTTGGTATATTTTTAATTATCAATAATTTACAAGCACAAGACCTAATCGTTACAAATAGTGGCGATTCTTTAAATTGTAAAATAACAAAAATTACAAAAGATTACGTTTATTTTACCTTTAAACATAATGAGGAAATAAGAAACACCTTATTGCCTACAAATCAAATAAGTGAGCAGCAAAAAGAATATTTTTTGGAGTCAGAGTTACCTGTTAAATATACATATAAAGCGAAATTTCCGCATTTTAGGGTTGCTGTTGACGGAGGTTGGCAATATCGGACAGCGAAACTTGTAGAAGGAATAGATCCGACTTTGCAAAACCATTATATAAAAATGAAATCAGGTTTTCATTACGACCTGCACGCAGCATTCTTTTTTATTGAAAGTTTGGGAGTTGAAGTTATGTTTTCACAACAATTGTTTGGAAATAGTTTAGGATATGGCTCTTTAACAGATATTGATGGATATTTAATTGGCGAAGGCGTTTTTAACGAAAAAATGTCATTCAATTACATTGGAGCCAATTTTTTATGCCGCCTTTTTAATTCAACAAAAAAAAATAATTGGTTATTTTCCGTTGGATTTGGTTATATGGGCTACAATGACAGATTGCTTTTTGATAATGTCGAACGCCTAAAAGTAACCGCAGTTACATTTGGAACGTATATGGCAGTAGGCTACGATATTGGAATTTCTGATAATTTTGGCATCGGATTAAAAATCTCAACAATAAGTGGCTTTTTCAGTAATTATACACAAACAAGAGATGGAATAACAACCAACGAGACAATGCCCGAAAACACTTTCGAAGGACTTGGTACAGTGAAACTATCGATAGGATTAAGGTTTAATTTGTAAAGTCGAAAATCATTGGAATTTGGATAAGATTGTCTCGTCATTTTTACCGAGCGATGCATTCATTTCAATGAATTCAATGCATCGTCTTGTGGAGTTCTGTGTGCATTTTTATGATAAATATAATAAGTTAAGACCAAATAAAGAAATAAAATTAAAAAAAATAAAAAACTTTTATAGAATAAATACAATAATAAAGCAAAATAATCGTTTCAACGACGTAGAAATTTTCGATTAATTAGAATGAAAAGGCTTTTAGCTGACTCATGATCAGGTAGATCGCTGGTTCGAGTCCAGCTGAGTCCCACAAAAAGAATCAAAGAGTTGGCAAATAACTGCTGACTCTTTGACGTATTAACTAAATTCATATTATTTTGAAAGCAAAAGAAACAATATTAAAACTGTGGAATAAATATCGGCGCAAGAAACGGTGGTGGAGTATTATATTTGATTTTGTTTTACTAATACTCATTGTAGCGATGTTAATTCCATCTGCGCGCAAAAATCTTTCAACGCTATTAATTCGGAATACTATGCTGCCTCCTTACGAAACTGCAAAAACTATAATATTAAATGAAACCGACTTTGACCTGATATTAAGAGATGCCGATGGAAATTTGAGTTCACTTTCACACTACAATGATAAGCCTATTTTAATTAATTTTTGGGCTACATGGTGTCCTCCCTGCATCGCCGAAATGCCCTCACTGCAAAGATTATACAACAAATATAAAGATGACGTTCATTTTATTTTTATAGTAAATGAACCTTTTGATTTGATTTATAACTATTTACAACAAAAAAATTACAATATCCCTTGTTTTACAACAATCGGTGATGTACCTGAAGTTTTTGACCCAGCAATCATCCCGACAACATATCTCATTGACAATGAATTTGTTTTACTATATAACACCGGTGCAGCGCGATGGGATTCAGGTAAAGTAATGCGAATAATTGATGAATTGATTGAAAAAAACAATAATCGTTAAAATATTAATAATAAGTAGTATGAAATACGTTTTAAGGTCAATTAATTATAGTATAGGAGTGATAATAACGCTGTTAGCGCTTTTTCTGGTATGGTATTTTCGTTCCATCTTTATTTACATTTGCATTGCAGCAGTAATTTCACTTATCCTTGCACCTCTCGCAGATTTATTAAAACGAATCAAAATAAAAAAATTTGCTGTTAGTGACGGCATTGCGGCACTTTTTTCTGTACTGTTTTTGTGGATAATTGTAGTCTATATATTCAGATTTATCATTCCTTTGGTTTCTCGTGAATTTCAATATCTTTCGACCATTGATATTACTTCGGTATTAGAAAATGCGGGAGTATTATTACATCAAATTGTCGATCCGTTTCGAGAGCGGAGTCCCGAAATCTATGAATTTATTGAGACGCAACTCAATGATTTGATTTTTGCTGTGTTCGGTATAACAGAGGTTAAAAATATTTTTTCATCCATGCTTGGTTTTGTCGGTGGAACTTTCGTTTTTTTGTTTGCAATTACTTTTGTTTCTTTTTTCTTTTTAAAAGAGAAAGAATTATTAATCAAAGGATTACTTCTATTTGTTCCTTCAAAATATGAAGATGGAATTATTAATGCATTAGATTCTATAAAAAAACTTTTGCGGCGTTATTTTATCGGAATATTGATACAGACAACATTAGTTGGACTTTTAATCACTTTTGGGCTACGCATTATCGGAATAAGCTTTAATCATTCTGCCGCAATTGGTGTAATAAGCGGATTATTGAACATCATACCTTATGTTGGTCCTTTGATTGCACTGTTATTAGGTCTGATAATCGGTTCGATATTTTATTTACAGATGCCTCTTGCAATGGGTTTTGTCACTTTTTTACTTTTAATAGCGACAGTTTATTTAATAGTTAATCTATTGGATAATATTGTATTTCAGCCGTTTATCTTCTCAAATAGCGTCTATGCTCACCCGTTAGAAATTTTTATTGTTATATTAATGGCAGGTTTTGCAGTTGGTATTGTTGGAATGTTTCTTGCTATTCCTGTATATACAATTTTGCGGGTTATTGCACGCGAATTCTTTTCACAATACAAAATTGTTCAAAAAATTACGGGGAAGATGTAGTTTTCAGTTTTCATTGTGTTGGAATGTAGCCCATTTTGAATAGTAAGGGTTTGGCATGCCTTGTCTCTACTGTTTTACCGCAACTGAGGCATCAATAAATAGATGCATTCCTCACTTAATTCTTTTTAACTCATTTACTCACAAAAAAAATCAGACAAAGAATAATGTAAGTTAAATTTTAATTTTTTATCTTTGCAACCGAAAATTATATATCGTAATAGACTTATATGCTTAATAATAAGATAGATAAAACTCAAAAATTGAGTAGAAATGAATAATATTAGGAATTTTTGCATCATTGCACATATAGACCATGGTAAAAGCACTTTAGCTGATAGATTGCTCGAATATACTGATACTATAACTGATAAAGAATTGCAAAATCAAGTTTTGGATAGTATGGAACTTGAGCGTGAACGCGGTATCACTATAAAAAGCAAGGCAATTCAGATGCAATATCGTTATGATGATGAGGAGTATATCCTCAACCTGATAGATACTCCCGGTCATGTAGATTTTTCCTACGAAGTGTCACGTTCCATTGCAGCGTGCGAAGGTGCGTTATTAGTAGTAGATGCCACTCAAGGAATACAAGCTCAGACAATAAGTAATCTTTATCAAGCCATTGACAATGATTTAGTTATAATTCCTGTACTTAATAAAATGGATAATGAAAGCGCTATGCAGGAAGAGGTTGAGGATCAAATTATTGACATGTTAGGCTGTAACCGCGTTGACATCATAAAAGCAAGCGGCAAAACAGGAATGGGAGTTTTTGAAATATTAGAAGCAATTGTCGCATTAGTGCCTCCACCAATCGGAGAGCCTGATAAACCTTTGCAGGCATTGATTTTCGATTCAGTATTCAATTCATTTCGAGGAATTATTGCATATTTTAAAGTTGTAAACGGCGAGATACGAAAAGGCGATTTAGTAAAATTTGTAAATACGGGAAAAGCATACGAGGCAGACGAAGTTGGCATTCTGGGATTAGGACTGATACCAAAAGAGATAGTCAAAACGGGAGATGTAGGTTATATTATTTCGGGTATAAAAACGAGTAAGGAAGTAAAAGTGGGTGATACTATCACTCACGTAAAAAATAGTTGTAAAGAAGCAATATCAGGCTTTGAAGAAGTAAAACCAATGGTCTTTGCGGGAGTATATCCTATTGATACAGAAGATTATGAAGATTTGCGAAATTCCATAGAAAAGTTACAACTAAATGACGCATCCTTAACATTTCAGCCTGAATCATCTGCCGCACTTGGTTTTGGTTTCAGGTGCGGGTTTCTGGGACTGTTACATATGGAAATAATTCAAGAACGTTTGGACAGAGAATTTAATATGGACGTAATCACCACTGTTCCCAACGTACCTTATTTGGCGTATACAAAAAAAGGTGAAGTAATTGAAGTCAACAATCCATCAAGTTTGCCCGAAATAGGAATAATTGATTATGTAGAAGAGCCCTACATCAAAGCGCAAGTAATAACAAAATCGGAGTATATCGGTAATATCATGACCCTTTGTCTTGGTAAACGAGGTGAATTAGTTCGGCAGCATTACTTAACAACCGACCGCGCAGAAATAGAATTTGATATGCCTTTAGCCGAAATTGTTTTTGATTTTTACGACAAACTTAAAAGTATTTCAAAAGGATATGCTTCCTTTGATTATCATACTACCGGTTTTCGCCCATCAAAATTAGTAAAATTAGATTTGCTCTTAAATGGCGAAAACGTTGATGCACTCTCAACCCTTACGCATGTAGATAATGCTTATACTTTGGGTAAAAGAATGTGCGAGAAATTGAAAGAACTTATACCGAGACAACAGTTTGATGTTGCGATTCAAGCGGCAATAGGAACAAAAATCATTTCGCGAGAAACTGTAAAAGCGGTTAGAAAAGATGTAACCGCAAAATGCTATGGTGGTGATATTACCCGCAAAAGAAAATTGTTAGAAAAACAAAAGAAAGGGAAGAAACGAATGAAAATGGTAGGTAGTGTTGAAGTGCCGCAGAAGGCATTTTTGGCTGTTTTGAAATTAGACTAATTAATCTACATCTACTGGTTCCCTTATAAATCCCATAATCAAATATTTATTTCGTTAAAATGCTATTATATCAAACGTAACGTAGCGGGTGTTTCTATAAACATTTTGGTTCTTAAATCATTATTTGCCCTATTAAAAAAGTTTTTGCCGTTCCGCCAATTAGAACTCTGTCGCCTTTATTTTCGCAGTAAAGAATTCCTCCTCTTTGCGAAAGTTGTTGGGCAGTCATTATTTGTTTTCCTAATAGTTTGCTCCAGTAAGGAATAAGAGAACAGTGCGCCGAGCCAGTAACAGGGTCTTCCAAAATAGTTGCCTGTGGGGTGAAAAATCTTGATACAAAATCAGAATCGTTTCCTTTTGAGGTTACAATAACTCCACCGGGAGATATATTTATCGAGTCAAACAATATTCTATCGATAACAATATTTTCAATATCTTTTTGTGAATTGTAAATCAAAACGTAATCACGCGCTTTCAATACCTCAATGGGCTTTATGCTAAGCGAATTAACGATTGCTTCAGGCAAATAAGCGAGAACAGGCATTCTGCTCGGAAAATCTAATAAATAGATATTGTTTTCTAAAGAAACGTTTAAAATTCCGCTGATAGTAGAAAATTCAATTTTTTTATTAGGATAATTAAGAATAGAAAAGAGAACGTGCGCTGCCGCTAATGTCGCATGTCCGCATAAATCCATCTCAATATCGGGCGTAAACCACCTTAGTTTTACATTACGGTTTTCTATAATAAAAAATGCAGTTTCAGGTACGGCATTTTCTTTGGCAATTTTTAATAATATATCATCGGGAAGCCATTCTCTTAGCGGGACTACGCAGGCAGGATTGCCACAAAAGGTTTCATTTGTGAAGGAATCTATTTGATAAATATCTAAGGTCATGAAGTTTTCAGTTTTCAGTAAATGAGTGAATAAGTATTTGAAATTCGTAATTCATTATCAGTTGTTAGTTATCAGATGCCTTGTCATCCCGTTTGGGATGTAATCTCGGTAGAAAATCAGTTTTTTAGTGAATGAGCGAATGAGTAAATAAGTGAATAAGGAGCAATCAAGAAATAATTATTGCAAATTTTTCTATGAAGAAACCCTTATTTCACAAAAGTACCCTTAGTAGAAATGAACAACACCTAACAACTCTTCCCGTATTTTAAGTTGAATAAGGGAATTAGAGAGGACAGATATCCTAAATATATTATGCTATTATGGTTTCTTCAAAAAATAGTGGTTTTGACATGTTTATTTATTAATAACTCATACGTAACTATGTGAATAAGTGTTTGAAATTTGAAATTAGTAATTTATAATCAGTTCTTTGTTCTCAGTTATCTGATGCCTTGTCATCCCGTTAGGGATGTAATATCTGTAGAAAAACAATTTTCAGTGGATTAGTAAACAAATAAATGAGAGTATACAATGCAGCCAAACAAATTCTCTATATTTAGTGCGGACGAAGGGACTCGAACCCCCACGCCTTACGGCACTAGATCCTAAGTCTAGCGCGGCTACCAATTACGCCACGTCCGCAAAAACGCGCCGCAAAGAAAACTATTTTTTTTTTGTTTACCAAATTATATTTTATTTTTTGGATAATTTTTTCTATTTTTGTCCCACTTTTTTAAAATTATTTACGCACTTTAACATTTTTTGTATGAAATTTAACCTCGAATCTTTATGTCATAATGCAGTCAAAATCGCTACTCAAACAGGAAAGGACTTGCGCGAAACAAGAAGTAGCATTAACCCAGATTTCAAATCTAAAGGATATAATGATTTTGTAACAAAATTCGATTTGGAAACCGAGACGAAATTAGTTAAAGAACTTAAACAAATCCTTCCCGAAGCTGGTTTTATTGTTGAAGAATCCTCTATACAAATGGAGAATTGCGAATATTGTTGGATTATTGACCCCATTGACGGAACTACTAATTTCATTCATGGGCTGTTTCCTTATGCTATTAGTATTGCTTTGATGAAACATAATATCATTGTTCTTGGGGTTGTCTACGAAATTGGGTTAGATGAATGCTTTTATGCTTGGGAAAATAGTTCTGCAATGCTAAATGGCAACGAAATTAATGTCTCAACGGTAAATAGAGTTGCCGATAGTTTAATAGCGACAGGATTTCCGTACACAAATTTCAGTAAAATAGATAAATATATGGAATCACTTCAATATTTTATGAAACAGAGTCATGGTTTAAGACGTCTCGGTTCTGCGGCTGTTGATCTTGCCTACGTTGCATGCGGACGTTTAGATGCCTTTTATGAATATGACCTTAAACCTTGGGACGTGGCTGCAGGAACATTTATCGTTCAACAAGCTGGAGGTAAAAATTCAGACTTTTCAGGCGGAAATAATTACCTTTTTGGAAAGGAAATTATTTCTACAAATGGAGTTATACACACTGAATTTCTGAGGGAAACCCAATACTTTTTAAAGTGAAAAATCCTGACTATTTTTTGCTCTCATAACTAATATTTTTAATCAATTTTCTTCTCTTCAATATTTTTCTCCAATCAATACTACTGCAAATAGCGCACAACAAGTCTATCTTTAAATGAATAATGCTGGCTAATATAAAAAATTTTTTTTGTTTATTCAAAAATAACATCTACTTTTGTATTTAAATTATTTTTTAAAATATAAATATAAAAACAAGAAACAATGTCAAAAATTAAGATTGGAATTAATGGTTTTGGGCGTATCGGGCGTTTGGTGTTCCGTGCTGCTCAACAGTTCGACAACATACAAGTAGTCGGAATCAATGACCTTATAGATGTCAATTATATGGCTTATATGCTGAAATATGACACTATTCATGGTCATTTTTTAGGTGATATAGAAGTAAAAGATGGAAAATTAGTAGTAAATGGAAAATCCATTCGTGTAACTGCTGAAAAAAATCCTGCAAACCTTAAATGGAACGAAATCGGTGCAGAATACATCGTCGAGTCAACAGGATTGTTTTTAGACAAAGAAAGTGCAAAAGGGCACTTAGAAGCAGGTGCTAAAAAAGTTATTATGTCGGCACCATCAAAAGATGACACTCCAATGTTCGTGGTGGGTGTTAATTTGGATAAATACACAAAAGATATGAACTTTGTGTCGAATGCATCTTGTACCACCAACTGCTTAGCACCCATCGCAAAAGTGCTACATGACCGCTTCGGAATTGTAGAAGGATTGATGACAACAGTTCATTCAACTACTGCAACACAAAAAACTGTTGACGGACCCTCCATGAAAGACTGGCGCGGCGGACGTGCTGCTTCGGGAAATATTATTCCTTCTTCAACGGGTGCCGCAAAAGCCGTAGGTAAAGTCATTCCCGAACTGAACGGAAAACTAACAGGTATGTCCTTCCGTATCCCTACTTTAAACGTTTCAGTTGTAGACCTGACGTGCCGCTTAGAAAAACCTGCATCTTATGAAGATATTAAAGTCGCAATGAAAGCCGCATCCGAAGGCGAACTAAATGGTATTTTAGGATATACAGAAGAAGAAGTAGTTTCATCTGACTTTATCGGCGACCTTCGGACATCTATATTTGATGCAAAAGCAGGCATTTCACTTAACAACAATTTCGTGAAAATTATTAGCTGGTACGACAACGAAATGGGATATTCACGTAAAGTAGTCGAACTGATTGAGTATATGTATGGTGTGGACAACAAATAACTAATTCTATGTCTTTTACAAAAAGTTTAAAAGAAAGGAGCAAATCCGTTTGGGATGCTTGCTATAATCACCCTTTTGTCCAAAGTATAGGACAAGGAACATTAGATAAAGAGATATTTAAATTTTATATCAGTCAAGATTATAAATATCTACACGAATATGCCAAAGTATTTGCTTTGGGCGCACTAAAAGCAACAGACGAACAGATGCTCAATAATTTCACAAAATTTCAGAAGGCAGTTGTTGACGAAATTAATCAGCAAAGAAATTATTTAGAAAGTTTTGGCATATCAATAGAAGAAGCCGATGCAACTGTTCCTTCGCTATTTAATAAAGCATATACTTCATTTATGATGGCAGTAGGTTATAACGGCGGAATATTGGAACTTTTAGCAGCCGTACTGCCTTGCGCTTGGTCTTATTATGATTTTGGTTGCAGATTAAAAGAAGATTATAAAGACAACCTCGAAAATAATTATTATAAGGGTTGGATTGAGGCATACTCAAGCGATGAATTATACGATGTATTCAGTTGGTTTTTTCCTGCAATGGACAAATTGTGCGAAGGCAAAAGCGATGGCGAACTCGATAAAATAGCAAATATTTTTAAATCGAGCATGGAGTTTGAATATCTGTTTTGGGATATGGCATATAATAAAAAGATGTCATATTGATTCGGCGGCATTTGTTTTCTGTAATAAGATAAAATTGTAGATATTTCCTGCGAAGAAGTGCAGGAAAATGATAGTTTTGTCATAATTATTCTTTTGAATAATGATTGTGTGATAGATTAATTATTATCACAAAAAAACTTAAATAAAAAAATTATGTTTCAAAAATTCTTAAAAAAGATTGTAGAGTCCAATTTTTTTTATCGTTTCATAGTTTTTGCGATTCTATCTTCTTGTTTTTTAGTCGGATGGGACGCTTGGGATGGCTTGGAACACACCAAACTACCGATAAAAATTATTGACAAGGTTTTGATATTTGTTTTTGTTTTTGAGGTTCTAATAAAGATTGGGTCTGAAGGTCGCAATCCCAAACGTTATTTCAACAATACTTGGAACGTTTTTGATTTTATTATAACGTTAATATGTGTATTTTCGCTTTTTCCTGCGTTTTCGGCGTTTCGGATATTGAGAGTATTGCGTATTTTCAGACTTTTTTCAACAATTCCAAAACTACAACTTTGGGTAGGAGCGATGTTGCGTAGTTTGCCTTCTATTGCATACGTATTTTTGCTTTTGATAATTATTTTATTTACTTATGGTGCAATGGGAGTCTATTTTTTTGCCGACAACGACCCCTTTCATTTCGGTACACTCCCAAATGCATTATTATCAATGTTCCGAGTGATAACTTTCTCGAATTGGACTGATATTATGTATCATAACATTTATGGAGCAACGGCATATCCCGAACAAGTTTACAGAATTGATATGCCCGATATGGTTCCCAATGCACCGCAAGCGATGGGTTGGCTTGCAGCGATATATTTTATTTCTTTTGTATTAATTTGTGTGTTCATAATATTAAATATGTTTACAGGAATAGTGTTAAGCGCTATTCAGGAAATGAGAGTAGAACTCGAAGAAGAAGCAGTAAAAAAATCCATCGAAAAAATCATTGGCGATAAAGAAGAAGTTATTAATAACCTGCCACGTGTAACTCCCGACGACTTTGAACTATTAAGCAACCAACTTACCGATATCCAAAATAAATTAATTCAATTCAAAGTATTAATGCTTGAAAATGAACATGAAACAACAAATTTATGAAAGATAATAAAATAATAATATTTGACAAAAAAGAGTATGATATTTCGAAAATTACAATAGGATTAGGCTGGAACATACGCGAGAAAAAGCCAAATTTTTGGAGTCACTATTTTTTTGACGACGAGACCGATTTTGATTTAGATGCCATCGCTTTTATGATGGATAAAAACGACAGAGTGAATAATCTGGGCAATGATTTATACTTAACAGGAAAACGAAAAGTTCCGTTCCAGAAAAGTGACGTAATATATTTTCATAATTTAACGGCACCCTCCGGAAATTTGGGTGCATACCATGATGCCAATCAACGAAAAATTGAAAAAACCATCGAAAAATTTATCGAAAACGGTGAATTTGTTATACATACTGGCGATAATTTAGTGGGCTCATCTAATGAAGAAAATGATGCCGAACAAATTATTGTTATACCCGATGAAATCCCATCAAGAATTTCAAAAATATTGTTTTTAGTTTGCATCTACAAAGGAAAAGAACGCGCCCAACACTTCGGACAAATTGAGAACGCATATATCAGAGCCTTAGACGCAAAAGGTAAAGAGATGGCACGTTTTGAATTTTCAGGAGAAGATTCTTTCGACCAAAAATGTTCCATGTCTTTTGGTGAACTCTATCGAAACGATAATGACTGGGCATTCAAAACAAATATAAGTACTTATGATACTGATAGTTTTGTTGATATTCTTAGGAAATATATTCGGGCAGCAACTGTTCATCATAAATAAAAATTAATCATAATGTTTGTCTTTTTATTATATTTGCACAATTTTTTTATAATAAATATGTAAATATGTCAAAACCCACTATAACAACCGAAATAACCCAATACCTATCCGAACTTAATCGGAAATACAATGAAGGCATTGCAACCGAATATACATATCGCGACACCTTTACATTATTATTGGAAAACTTAACTGACGGTTTAAGCATTACTAACGAGCCAAAAAGAATTTCCTGCGGCGCCCCCGATTATATCATTACAAGAAAACAAATACCAACAGGATACATTGAAACTAAAATCATTGGAAAAGACTTAGATAGCAAGGAATATCAAGAACAATTCGACCGTTATAAGCAATCTTTAAACAATCTGATAATTACAGATTACATTACTTTTCAACTTTTTTTAAATGGAATAGAAGTAAAAACAGTAACAATAGCAAAAATAGGGCAAAATGGAGTTGAACCAATAAAATCTGAATTTGAGGCATTTATCTCATTAATAAACATTTTTGTAGGATACAAAGGCAGCACAATTCACACTTCCGAAGATTTATCAAAAATATTGGCACCTAAGGCGCGTTTGATGGCAAATATTATTGAAAATACACTGAATTCGAATGAGGAGCCTAAAAATGGAGAAAATAGTGATGAAAACTCATTATACGGACAATTAGAAGGTTTTCGAGAAGTATTGATACCGAATATTTCGCATAAAGAATTTTCTGATATGTACGCTCAAACCATTGCTTATGGTATGTTTGCAGCAAAATTAAATGACCAAACCGAAAATGTTTTTACTCGAAAACAAGCATCAGAACTTATTCCACAATCTAATCCATTTCTTCGTAAATTTTTCCAATACATTGCGGGCTACGACCTTGATGATAGGATTTGTTGGGTAGTTGACGATTTGGCTGATTTATTTAATTATGTGAATATCAATTCAATAATTAAAGAATTTCAAAAAACAGACCACGACCCGATTATTCATTTTTATGAAACATTTTTATCAGAATATGACCCTGCTTTACGCAAAAATCGCGGAGTTTGGTACACTCCAAAACCTGTGGTACAATTTATAGTGCAAGCAGTAGATGATATTTTGAAAAACGATTTTGAAATATCGGATGGATTAGCCGATGCATCAAAAATATATAGGGATGACTTTCGTGGTCTCTCAAAAGAGTATCATCGTGTCCAAATTTTAGACCCCGCTACGGGTACAGGCACATTTTTGGCAGAAGTTGTTCAAAATATTTATAAAAAATTCACTAATCAACAGGGAATGTGGCAAAATTATGCGCACGAACACTTATTGCCAAGAATTAACGGTTTTGAAATCTTGATGGTTTCTTACGCAATGGCACATTTAAAAATGGATATTCTGTTGAAAAAAACAGGTTATAAATATTTTGCTGACGAGCGTTTGCCGATTTTTCTAACCAATAGTTTAGAACAAGCACAGAAAAAAACCGATCTATTATTTGCAAAATGGCTCAGCGATGAAGCAAACGACGCAAGTCATATCAAAAAAGAAGTTCCTGTTATGGTAGTTATTGGAAATCCACCATATAACGTTAGCACTCAAAATATTAATGATTGGATAAAAGAACTGATTGCTGATTATAAAAAAGGACTTCATGAAACAAAAATAAATTTAGATGATGATTATATCAAATTTATCAGATATGGGCAATATTATGTTTCAAAAAATGGCGAAGGAATTTTGGCTTATATTTCTAATAATAGTTTTATTGACGGCATAACGCACAGGCAAATGCGAAAATCTTTGCTTGAAACATTTGATAAAATTTATATTCTTGATTTACATGGTAGTAGCAAAAAGAAAGAAAAAACTCCCGATGGAAATAAAGATGAAAATGTGTTTGACATAATGCAGGGTGTTTCTATCAATATTTTTGTAAAATCAAAATTAAAATATAGTGAAAAGTTAGCAGAAATTTATCATTACGACCTTTACGGCAAACGCAATACAAAATTTGACTTTTTATTAAAAAACACACTGCAAACTGTTAAGTGGAAACGAATTGAAAACAAAGCACCATATTTCTTTTTTGTACCAAAATCAGAAAAATTTAAAAAGGAATATGAAAAAGGATTTTCTATTAAAGAACTTTTTTTGATTTCAGGTCCAGGTATCAAAACAGAACGAGATGCTGTTGCAATTCATTTTACCAAAGAAAAACTACAAAAAACAATCGATGATTTTTTAAAATTAGATGTCGAAAAATTGCGAGAAAAATTTAATTTAGGAAAAGATTCACGAGATTGGAAAATTGAATGGGCTAAAAAAGATTTATTAATCAATAAGGATAACGGAAAAATAGAAAAAATTCAATACCGACCCTTTGATTTTAGATACACTTTTTATACAAGTACATCGAAAGGATTCATTGGAACTCCTGGATACAAAATTGTAAAACATTTTACAAAGAATGAAAATATTGGCTTGATTTTTTCTCGTCAATTTGGAGCCCATAAACATTTTATTTGTTTTACTACAAACAAACCTATTGAAATAAGTTCACAACCTTATGCACCTTATTCAGTTTTCCCTCTCTACACCTACATTAAAAACGGAATAGCCGACAACGACTCTCGACCATATCATAAAAAACATAACCTCAACGAAACCATTATTAAGCAATTTTCTAAAAAATTAGGTTTTAATTTTACAGATGAAAAGGAAAAAACAAAAAATACTTTTGCTCCAATAGATATTTTAGACTATATTTATGCAGTATTGCACAACCCAACATATCGTGAAAAATATAAAGAATTTCTTAAAATAGATTTTCCACGTGTGCCATATCCCGAAAATGCAGAAGTTTTTTGGAATTTAGTTAAATTAGGTGAAAAATTAAGACATTTACATCTATTAGAAGGTGTTGAGTCACAACAAAATATGGCAAATTTTCCTATTGCGGGTAGTAATAAAATAGAAAAAGTGCAATATACTATCAATAAAGTTTATATTAACGACACACAATATTTCGACAATGTACCCGCTGTTGCCTGGAATTTCTACATCGGCGGATATCAACCCGCACAAAAATGGCTGAAAGATAGAAAAGAAAGAATGCTAAACTACGATGATATAAAACATTATCAAATAATTATTTTAGCATTGAAAAAGACGGAGGAAATAATGAAAGAAATAAACTCATTAGAAGTAAAATATTTATAAAAAAAAGAAATATATGTCAACAACAACCGAAATAACCCAATACCTATCCGAACTTAATCGGACTTATAACGAAGGCATTGCCACTGAGACTTCCTATCGTCACGCTTTGAAATTATTATTTGAAAACCTCACAGAAGGTTTAAGCATTACCAACGAGCCCAAACGAATCTCTTGCGGTGCCCCCGATTATATTATTACAAGAAAACAAATACCAACAGGATACATAGAAACTAAAATCATTGGAAAAGACTTAGATAGCAAGGAGTATCAAGAGCAATTCGACCGTTATAAGCAATCTTTAAACAATCTGATAATTACAGATTACATTACTTTTCAACTTTTTTTGAATGGAATAGAAGTAAAAACCGTAACAATAGCAAAAATCACACAAAATGGAATTGAACCAATTAAATCTGAATTTGAGGACTTTATCACATTAATAAACACTTTTGTTGGTTATAAAGGGCAAAACATAGATACAGCGGAAGATTTATCAAAAATAATGGCATCAAAAGCACGGTTGATGGCAAATATTATCGAAAATGCGCTGAACAACAATAATGCCAGCAATAGTAATTCACTTGATATGCAATTAAAAGGATTTCAGGAGGTTTTGATACCAGAAATCAAACATAAAGATTTTGCTGATATGTATGCTCAAACTATTGCTTACGGTATGTTTGCAGCAAACATCCAAGATACCGATAAAGAGCAACTTCCGTGGGAAGGTGCAGGTTTTAACAGAGTAAAAGCGGCACAATTAATTCCGCAATCAAATCCTTTTTTGCGTAAATTTTTTCAATACATTGCGGGTTTTGATTTAGATAAGCGTATTCGTTGGGTAGTTGACGATTTGGCTGATTTGTTTAATTATGTTAATATCAACGCAATAATAAAAGAATTTCAAAAAACAGACCACGACCCGATTATTCATTTTTATGAAACATTTTTATCAGAATATGACCCTGCTTTACGCAAAAGTCGCGGAGTTTGGTACACACCAAAACCTGTGGTACAATTTATTGTGCAGGCAGTAGATGATATTTTAAAACAAGATTTTGAAATATCGGGTGGATTAGCCGATGCATCAATTACTCAACCTGTCATTGCGGGCTCGACCCAACCCGTCATTGCGGGCTTGACCCGTCCCGTCATTGCGGGCTCGACCCGTCCCGTCATTGCGGGCTCGACCCGCAACCCCCTCAATGACAGCAAACATCATCGTGTTCAAATTTTAGACCCCGCAACGGGTACAGGTACATTTCTTGCCGAAGTAGTAGAAAATATTTACAAAAAATTCAAAAATCAGCAAGGAATGTGGCAAAATTATGTCCACGAACATTTAATACCGAGACTCAACGGTTTTGAAATTTTAATGGCATCTTATGCAATGGCACATATAAAAATAGATATGCTTTTGAAACAAACGGGTTATAAACAAACAGGAAATGAACGTTTACGCATATTCTTAACAAATAGTTTAACGGAAGCAAAAGAAAAAACGGAACTGCCTTTTGCCAAATGGTTATCAGACGAAGCAAATGCCGCAAATAATATTAAACAAGATGTGCCTGTTATGGTAGTGCTTGGAAATCCGCCGTATAGCGGCGAAAGTCAAAACAGAAAAGATACCTGGATGGATGGATTGATGAAAGACTACAAAAAAGAAGCATCGGGTATAAAATTACAAGAAAAAAATTCAAAATGGATTAATGATGATTATGTTAAATTTATTCGTTTTGGACAATATTTTATTGAGAACAACGGCGAGGGCATTTTGGCATTTATCAACAATCACAGTTTTTTAGATAATCCTACCTTTCGTGGAATGCGGTGGAATTTGTTAAAAACCTTCGATAAAATGTATATTATTGACCTTCACGGCAACGCAAAAAAGAAAGAAACAGCCCCCGATGGTAGTAAAGACGAGAATGTATTTGATATTCAACAAGGCGTTTCAATTAATATTTTTGTAAAATGTAAGAAACAAAGTGATGACCATAAACTTGCTGAAGTTTATCATTACGACCTTTTTGGAAAAAGAACAAAAAAATTTAATTTTCTGATTAACAATACATTAAAAACTGTAAAATGGACTAACTTAAAATATAAAGAGCCATATTATATGTTTGCGCCAAAAGATTTTTCAATGCAAAAAAAATATGAAAAAGGGTTTAGTTTGCAAGAACTTTTTCCTATTAATTCAGTAGGTATTGTAACTGCGAGGGATCATTTTACTACACAATATACTGCTGAAGCAATAAAAAAAACAATCAATAATTTCATACAATTAGACATAGAAACGGCAAGAGAGAAATTTAAACTCGGCAAAGACGCAAGAGATTGGGGTGTTGAAAGAGCACAAAATGATTTGACAAAAAAACCAGATTTTAGCAAAATAATAGAAATAAACTATCGTCCTTTCGACAAAAGATTTTCATACTATACAGGAAAAGAGTGTGGATTTATGTGCAGACCACGAAAAAATGTGATGCAACATTTTTTGATGGGAGAAAATATTGGATTAATTTTTAAACGAGGGTTTACAGAAAGAACAGCGCCTACATTTATATCTAACTCTATTATTGATTTTAGAAGTTGGTCACGACCTGGTATGCAAGGTGGTGATTACATTGCACCTCTCTACACCTACATTAAAAACGGAATAGCCGACAACGACTCTCGACCATATCATAAAAAACATAACCTCAACGAAACCAGTATTAAGCAATTTTCTAAAAAATTAGGTTTACAATTTACTGAAGAAAAAGAAAAAACAAAAAATACTTTTGCTCCAATAGATATATTAGACTATATTTATGCCGTATTGCACAACCCAACATATCGTGAAAAATACAGAGAATTTCTGAAAATAGATTTTCCTCGTGTTCCATATCCCGAAAATGTTGAAATTTTTTGGAATTTAGTAAAATTAGGTGAAAAATTAAGACATTTACATCTTTTAGAAGGAGTTGAACCGCAGCCAAATATGGCTAATTTTCCCATTGCGGGTAATAATAAAATAGAAAAAGTGCAATATACTATCAATAAAGTTTATATTAACGATACCCAATATTTCGGCAATGTACCTACTGTTGCGTGGGTTTTATATATCGGCGGATACCAGCCCGCACAAAAATGGTTGAAAGATAGAAAAGAAAGAGTGCTAAACTACGATGATATAAAACATTATCAAAAAATTATTGTAGCATTGAAAGAGACGGAGGAAATAATGAGAGAAATGGAACGCGATAATTAAGTATTAAGTTATGAAAAACATATTTACAAAAAAATTAATTGCTTCCTTTGCATATTATTCTTAGCGACTTTATGTAAAAATAATGAATATACGAAACTTACATGACTAAAATAAATATTTTAGACACACAAGCAAATGATTATATTTCAATAACATATAAAAAAATAAACAGATGAAAAAAATGATATGGAAGAAAACAGAGGCAAAATATTGATATATAAAAGCGAAAAAGGCGATACTAAAGTAGATGTCTATTTTGCAAACGGCGAACTTTGGCTAACACAAAAGGCATTGTCCGAACTATATCAGGTGAGTATTCCTACTATCAATGAGCATATTAAGAACATTATAGAAGAAGGCGAATTGAAAGAAGTGGCAACTATTAGGAATTTCCTAATAGTTCAAATTGAAGGTCAAAGACAGGTAAGTCGTGAGGTTCAACATCTTTGTTTTCAAATGGTTCTGGCTGTAGGATACAGGGTTCGTTCGCGTATAGGTATGCACTTCAGGAATTGGGCAAGCCTTGTATTGACTGAATATACAAAAAAAGGGTTTGTGATGAACGACGAACGTTTGAAAAATCCTAAACCTTTCGGAGTAGATTTTTTTGATGAATTATTAGAACGGATTAGGGATATTAGGGCTTCTGAAAAACGTTTCTACGAAAAAATCAAAGATATTTATGCCACCTCAGTTGATTACGATGCACAAGACGAAAAGGCAAAATTGTTCTTCAAAACTGTCCAAAACAAAATGCACTACAGCATACACGGACACACGGCAGCCGAAGTGATTGCGATACGCGCTGATTCATTGAAAAACAATATGGACTTAACAAGTTTCAAAGGAGCAAAAGTCCGAAAAGCAGATATTGATATTGCAAAAAACTATCTTGATGAAGACGAAATAAAGGCGTTGAATCGCGTAGTGACAATGTATCTTGATTTTGCAGAAGACCAAGCCTCACAACATATTCCGATGTATATGGCAGATTGGGAAGAAAAACTGAATAATTTTTTGAAATTAACCGGAAGAAAAGTACTCGAAAATGCAGGTAATATTTCTGCCGAACAAGCCTCACGCATTGCAGAGCGCGAATACGAAATATTCGACCAAAATCGTAAACAATTAGATACTGATATCGAGACTTTCATAAATGAAACAAAAAGATTAAATAAAACCACTCACCGTGAACCAAAAATTTAACGTCCATGACAAAACAATCAGCAGAAAACGAAATAACCCAATACCTATCCGAACTTAATCGGAAATACAATGAAGGCATTGCAACTGAATATACATATCGCGACGCTTTTACATTATTATTGGAAAACCTAACAGAAGGTTTAAGCATTACCAACGAGCCCAAACGAATCTCTTGCGGTGCCCCCGATTATATTATTACAAGAAAACAAATACCAACAGGATACATAGAAACTAAAATCATTGGAAAAGACTTAGATA
>WRMI01000011.1 GCA_009777175.1 Marinilabiliaceae bacterium | reverse complement strand
TTGAGTTTACCGAAATTGTTATTGAGTTTACCGAAATTGTTATTGAGTTTACCGAAATTGTTATTGAGTTTACCGAAATTGTTATTGAGTTTACCGAAATTGTTATTGAGTTTACCGAAACTGTTATTGAGTTTACCGAAACTGTTATTGAGTTTACCGAAATACACAAATGACACAAACCACTACAATTAACCTTATAATTAAAATATTGAAATCCAACTATATAATTATTAAATCAAAATTTAATCGGTTAATATTATTTTTAAAAAATTTTTTCTTTTTCTGAATAAAATAATAGAACTATACAAAAAATATATTACTTTTGTAATATGATTATAACAACCAAAATATTAAAAATTTCAGTGAAATTCTTTTTTATCATTATTCTTTTGATAAAAAGTTTCAACTTATTTGGGCAGGAAGTCACTTTATTCGGTTCTGAAATTTGTCCGGATGGCATCGATTTAGTCTATGTTGCTGTATTAGAAAGCGATGAAAAACCTTTTAATAGTTTTTATTTAGGCAAATTTGAAGTAACTCAGGCGCAATGGCGTTCTGTTATGGGTAATAATCCGTCAAATTTTAAGAATGAAAATCATCCTGTCGAAAATGTAAATTGGCACGATGCGCAGCGATTTTTAGAACGTTTGAACGAACGAACAGGCAGAAATTACCGTCTTCCCACCGAAGCCGAGTGGTTACATGCCGCACGCGGAGATACTATTTCGGGATATTGTCCCGGCAGTTGCAGATATAGTGGTAGCAACGAAATTGATGACGTTTGCTGGTATATTGGAAATAGCAATGGACGCTCAAAGCCCGTTGGCAGTAAAAATCCTAACGGATTCGGTATTTATGACATGAGCGGAAACGTTTGGGAATGGTGCGAAGATCAGCACAAAAACAATCGAGGAATTAGAGGTGGCAGCTGGAACTCCGAAGCACGTGTTTGCACTGTTAGGTACAAATATAGTTATGACGCTACTTTCAGAAGTTTTATCATTGGTTTTAGAGTTTTACTACCTGTGCCGGTGATCACAACCCAAGATTAAAATGTACAAAAAAGCCATAGTCACCAAAATTTGTACGTGAATAATTTACACTCAACACTTTATCGTAGATGGTTACTAAATCAAATCCTATACCGTAGCCAAGTAGAAACGAATTTGGAAGCTTGTTCTCTGATACAGGCATTCCATTGTAAACGTATCCTGCATCCAAGTGGAGACGTAGATAAAAAGCATAATGAAATTTTGAAAACTGTTTGACAGGAATAAAGTTCAAAGTTTTATCTCTTCTGGGCACTAACTCAAACAATAACTGATTTTTAAGAGTACTATAAAAAGAGCCGTCAACTACTTTATATTCAAAACCATTCATATAATCATCATAACCCATTCCTGCTTTAAAAAAATAGGGGATCTCTTTTTTGGAATAAGCCTGCAAAGTCAATAAAGAGTTTGCAAAGAAACGTTTAGAAAGAGGACGAAATAATCCCGTAACTATTTTTGCATCGAAAAAACCGTTATAATCAGAAACCATTCCCATTCCTGTCCTAATAACAGAACCTTCAAAATAATTGCCATCAGTGGCATAGATTTTTAAGTTGCGGGTATCGAACTTAAATTCGTAACCTGCAATTAATTGTCTGCTTTTTTGAGCAGAAAGAGGAAGAAAATTTGGATTAAGCGCAAAAAGGTTGTCTGAAATTTTTACATCTTCATAAGCCGCCAAAAAACGATGATTCTTGTAGATGCCATCTCTTAAATAATAGTTCATTTCAATCATGTTTTGGCGAACAGTCCAACTTTTAGTCAATTTCAAATAAATTTGTTCGTCTCCAAAAGTGTTGAAGGCAGTTTGATTATCTCTTTGAGAGCGACAAAAAAATTTCCAACCGGAACCGTTACTGCGTCCAGGATTTTCGTAAGCAAATTCAAACTGATCCTTGTAACCTGTAACTGCGCGTAAACTAATTTTTTCGTTGCGCCCCCGAAAATTATAATGTTTTATATATATTCCGTATATAAACCAAGAGCCATCGTTGCGATATAAAAAATCACTAAAGTTTCGACCCGCATTTTCAAAAATTGGCAATACCCATAAATACCAACGCTCATCAACATCTATATTTATGGTAATTTCATTATTATCAATATGTTGAACTTGAATTTCTACTTTATTAAATAGTGAAGTGTTTAATATATTCTGTTTTGCGCGCTCAGATTGAAAAATTAATTGGTCAAAAATTATTTCGGAATCAATTGAAAAAGGCAACTCTGAAAGGATTACCGCATCTTTTGTTCGATGATTGCCATTTATTGTAATATTTTTGACAATACATATTTCATTTTCAGTAGTTTGGGGAAATAGTTCAACTATTAAAAAACAGATGAAAAAAAAGATTAAGAACGGTTTAAGAAAAAATTTCATTAAAAAAATTAATGTTTTTTAATATTTTTTTTACAATTTTTACAATACTTAAAAAAAACTTTGGTATCTTTGCAGCAAAAATCGAGCCTTTTTTTTAATTTGGTTTAATTTTTGCTGTAAAAATTTTTCTATTATGACAAAATTAAGTGTAAATATTAATAAAATTGCAACACTCCGCAATGCGCGAGGTGGAAATATTCCTGATCTGATAAAAGCCGCCATTGATATTCAAAATTTTGGCGCTGACGGAATTACTGTTCATCCACGACCCGACGAAAGACACATTAAACAAAAAGATGTGTTAGATTTAAGTCAAATTATCCGCACTGAATTTAATATCGAAGGATATCCATCCGAAAATTTTATTAAGTTAGTAAAAACTGTGAAACCGCATCAGGTTACATTAGTCCCCGACCCACCCGAAGCAATTACCTCTAATGCTGGATGGGACACCATTAAAAATTTTTCTTTTCTGAAAGATATTATTACCGACCTTAAAGAGTTTGGTATCAGAACATCTATCTTTATTGACACTAACCTCGATTTTATTGCAAAAGCGTCTGAAATAAACTGCGACCGAATAGAATTATACACCGAACCATACGCCGCATTGTTTCCTATCAATAAAGAGAAGGCAGTTGCCCCTTTTGTTGAAGCCGCAAATTTTGCAAATAAAATTGGTATAAAAATAAATGCAGGACACGACCTTAACCTCCAAAATCTTAAATATTTCAACGAAAAAATTCCATTCTTAAAAGAAGTTTCGATAGGTCATGCTCTTATTGCAGATGCACTGTATTTGGGTATTGAAAAAACTATTGCAGCTTATAAGGAACTTTTGGAATAATTTTTCTAAGGAACATGAAAAAAAATGCGACATAATCAAAATGTCACAAACAACCTCAGTAGCAAATAAAAATTTAATAAAAAAATTTAAATTGCAATCTTTGCGGAAAACCTTTGCCACTTTGCGTCGTAAATATATTTTCATTTCTTTTATGAATTATCTAGTGGTATGTTAATTGTAAAATTGCATATTTTCAGATTCCTCATTTCACTACGTTTCATTCGGAATGACGAATTATACTTTGGGGTAGTTCAGGTTCCGCTGCGGCAGCGCCGCAGCGGAAACATACCACATTAAAGAAATGAAATGGTCATTCCGAGCGTAGCGAGGAATCTTGGTCTGCGTCATTATACACATAACTTTACACTAGTTTGAAATAAAATGGAAAAATTAATTTTTTTTAATTTTTTTTTTAAAATTATTTGGTAATTAAAAAATTAAAAATTATTATCTTTGTATTTTAATAATTAATGATTTTTGGAGGGTTACCCGACTCCAACTCTTTGAAAATAAAATATTTAGGAGTCGAAAATTTTTAAATTTATGAAGAAATTATTTTTGTTTATTGCAATTTTTGCAGTGCCGACTACTTTTTTGTTGGCACAGATTAAAGTTCCTCTTAATGGGAACGTAGGAATAAAACTTCCAAACACAACGAGCAGCCCTCTTTCTGCACTGAGTGTTGGAAATGTGGGTTACGCAAGTGCTTTGGTAACATTTGATGGTTCAAATGGTGCCTACAGCTCAGTGTTAAGTGTTTTTAACAATTACCCCTCTTATTCAAATGCTGGTATGATTTATCAGACCTATGGTATTTACTCAGAAATTCGTGGTGCAACAAATATCAGTAATCCTTGTTACACCACAGCGATTAAAGGTTTTTCAAGAAATTTATCGCTGGGAACAGGAAGCTATAGAGGCATCGGGGTACACGGGTCATCAGACGCCCAAACTTATAATATTGGCGTGTTAGGTGATATATCAAATGCGGGATTTGGAAGCGAATTTTCACCCGGAATTTATCTCTATGCCCTCATTGCAGATGGCACTGAAATAGAAGTAAAACGTATAATTTTAACAGAATAGGAGGATAAATTATGAAAAAGATAAATTTTTATTTGTCAGCAATTTGTTTATTGCTAATAGTCAGTCATTTGTCGCTACCAATACAGGTTAATGCACAAATTGATTTAGAACATACATTCGATGACAATTTAACGGGTAATATCTCAATTAACTTTACTCCTGTGAATCCCGTCATTGATTATTACACTTATTTTGATAAACCAACAAATGAAGTGAGATTTTATAATGAAGATTATTCTTTGTACAAATCAGTTTTTATTACACCACCTGCAGACTACACATTATCGCATGTAAGTAATTTCAGTAAAAATATTTTTACAACTGATAATAAAATAGTTTTTTGCGTACATTTTAATAATCTTAATGTAGGTAACAATTCTTTTATTATGAAATTTTATGATGAAGATGGTTTGATAATTCAAGATTTTGGAATCTCAAATAATATGATGGCCCCAATAATTCATAAAGTTTCTAATAATAAGTATCGTTTTCTTATTAATCGTATGACTTATTGTGATTTTCCCACGTATGGTTTCAAATACCAAACGGAAATTTATTCTATGAAAGGAGAGACTCCCTTGTTGTCTATAAGTCAAAAACCAACCGAAAATCAATCACCATACCCCAATCCTGCTAACTCGATTATAACTTTACCCTACCAGCTTGAAAAAGGAGAAAGAACGGTGATGAATATTTACAATTTTGACGGTCAATTGGTAGAAACAAAACAAATTGATTATTTATTTGACAAAATATTACTCAATGTTTCTAATTATTCAAAAGGAACCTATATTTACGAGGTTAATGGGATAAGTAATAAGTTTGTTGTGGAATGATAATTTATAAATATAAAAGGAGATAAATATGAAAACGAAAATAACCTTAACTATGTTACAACAACAAGTTTTGTCAATCAAACAGTTAATAGTCACATTTATGTCAAGAGTAACGGCAACCTCCATGTCCAAAACGTTACCGTTACAAACAATTCCATTCTAATACTTGAAGCACAGGGTGATCTTGTAATTGACGGATATTTTGAAGTGGAACCTGATTCAATTTTTGAAGTCAAATAATTAATAAACATAATACAAAATGAAAAAGATTATTTTAATACTATTAGTTTGCATCTCACAAACAAGTTTGTTTGCTCAGAGTAAGGCAAAGGATGCAATAAAGCAAAACCAAATAGATAAGGATTCCTTTGAAGTTGAAATCAATCAAATAAACAGAGATTTCACATCAGGAACAGCCTCTGTGGGGTTTATTGATGAAAAAAAGAGAAGTGAAATTACTCTAAATAGAGAATTAAGAGCTCTTTATAAAAATCCAATAGGTAGTTTAATTCAGAGTCTTCTATGTATTGAGCCGAATTACTTTGGTTCTTATTTGTCTCAAGAATTTATAGGAGCGGCTTTTACTGTTCCATGGGTGTTTCAAAACAAATCAACTGATGCTGAAGAATATCAATGGGGTTGGAATGGGGGAGAATGGTCCACAGAGAAAGATGCGGTTTTATTTTCTATCCTTGAAGATGAAACCTCATTAGATTTTCTATTACCTGGTTATTACGAAGCCCCTGGGTTAACAGCCCTTTGGGGTTCTCAATCTCACTACTATAAACCACCCAGTTTTGAAGAGTTCGAGACTAAACTAAGTGCTTCTTCTACCAACGCAGCGGGTCATTATGTTAGCAATGCAGATTTTTATGGAAATACTTCTGATTTATATGATAATTATTCTTCTTTTTGGAACATCGAGGCTACGGGTTCTACACAACATAACGGCAACGGGGCAGGTTGGTTTTTTGGAACAGCATATCGTCCAGATATAAATACAAGAGTTGCCAACTTAGTATCATTTTATGAAAAACCTATGTCCCCAATGTTGATAAAAGATGTTTCGTATCTTTGCAAAACAAACAATTTTACGACACCTATTGACCCTAATTTTAAATTCAAAATTGTGGTATATAAGTTAAATGAAGATGGAAATTTATTGTTTATAGACGATGTGATTATAAATGAAGTACTTGCAGAAGGTTTTTTTAAAGGTTCTGAGGTTATAATTCATTCGAATGCAGGTTGTATTTTTAATTTTATTTTTTGGGACAAAGATATATATAGTTTCTTACCACCCGAAAAATATTTTGTTGTAGATGATCCTTTTGCAATAGTGTTTTACGATGTAGATTTAGATGATAACGATTTTGGAGTATTTAGCGATAAAGGAAACGAACTTGAAAGGTCGTCTTTTTTTACAATGCGTGATATGGGTACAGGTGAATTGGTGAAAAGTGATGATGGAGCCGTTGCTTTGTATAATTCCGATGAGAGCAGTTTGAATATGTACGCAATGTTGAACGTTCACTTTCCATATTTATACATTGACCCTGGATATGAATTATTATTTATCGACGTAGGGGGAGGGTATGCTGTTGATAAAGACGGTGATAGATTTGCTAATTTTTATTCAGAATTTGATTTTAATGTTGGAGAAGATAACTTCGTAAAAATCGAGAGTCACTCAAAGTGGTTTGAACATACGACCAATAGTTCCTTTTATCAAAATAATGGAATATTACAGTTGGATTTCACCGCATCGGAACTTCCGCAGGATGTTACGGGACGTGCCGCTCAAATAAAAGTACATACATACGGAGCGGAAATTATTTATACTTTAATACAAGGAGATACTTACCCTGTTACCTTCATTATCTTAGATGCAGATACAAATGAATTGATTGAAAAAGCAAATATCACGGTAAATTTTGAAGAAATATACGGTGATTCAACTTATCTACCATCGGGAACATATAACTATACTGTTGACAAGCCCGGCTATTTCGATGCTTCTGAAGAATTTATTGTAGGCAACGAGCACGTATTTGTTAATGTTTTTTTGAATAAAAAGCCAATTTACAACGTATCATTCCAAATTGTTGATAAGGAAACAGAGCAGCCATTAAGTGACGTATTAATACATTTTAACGGAAAATATTTACCAGGTACATCAACTGATGTAAATTCAGGTAGTTACCCCTATTATATTTCAAAAAATGGTTATAAAAATATACCAGGAAGTGTTATTGTTGAAAATGAAGATGTAGTTGTTTCAATAAAATTAGAAAAATCGGATGACATCAATATTAATTTAAATCCTGTTTCAGATTTTATTCTATATCCGAATCCGTTTACAAATGAAATTTATATAAGTCATCCTGACCAAGTTAAGAATGTTGAAATTTTTAATATTGCTGGTCAAAAAGCGAAAGATACCATTTTCAACGGGAAAACTATTATAACAGAAAATCTTAGTAGTGGTATTTATTTTGTAATAATTGAAAGGAAAACAGGAGAAAAGTCGGTAACAAAATTGGTTAAGTAACCAAAAATGACTTTAAGAAGCATAAGGCACCGCCCCCAATTCTCCGAATAATCCTTCTTTATACTTAAAATATCCTGTTATTGCTACCATTGCGGCATTATCTGTTGCATATTTTGGTTTTGTAAAAAATGTTTCATAGCCGAGTTTTTGGGACTTTTCGGTTAGTTGGGTACGAAGTCCAGAATTTGCTGATACTCCTCCTGATAGTGCTAATTGTCTGATATTCGTCTCTTTGGCGGCTTTGATTAGTTTGGATATCAGGATGTCGTTGATAGTATATTGCAGTGATGCACAAAGGTCAAACAAATTATTTTCAATAAATTGCGCATTTTCTTTTAATCTATCTCGTACAAAGTACAAAAAAGAAGTTTTAAGTCCGCTGAAACTATAATCAAATTTTGCGACTTTTGGTTTTGCAAACTTAAATTTGAATGGATTTCCTTTGTTTGCATATTGGTCAATAAGAGGACCGCCGGGGTATGTAAGTCCCATTATTTTAGCACATTTATCGTAGGCTTCGCCAGCGGCATCATCGATTGTTTTGCCAATAATTTTCATTTGTAGAAAATTTTCGACTACAATTATTTGGCTATTACCGCCTGATACTAAAAGAGTTAAAAACGGGAAATTAGGAGTTTTCGTATAAACATTTTTTTCTTTAATAAAATGTGCTAAAACGTGCGCTTGGAGGTGGTCAACTTCAATTAACGGAATATTTCTACTTAGTGCAAATCCCTTTGCGAAGGAACATCCAACTAACAAAGAGCCCATAAGTCCTGGACCCCTCGTAAAAGCGATGGCATCAATCTCTTCAATAGAAATTGAGGCATCTTTAATTGCCTGATCCACAACGGGAACGATATTTTGTTGGTGCGCACGTGAAGATAGTTCAGGAACAACGCCTCCATAATTTTTGTGAACATCTTGTCCCGAAATCACGCACGACAAAATAGTGTCATCTTTGATGATAGCCGCAGAAGTATCATCGCAAGAAGTTTCAATCCCAAGAATAATTATGCCATAAGATTTCATTTCTTATAAATATTTTTGCAAAAATAGATGATTTTAAGTTCATGTTAAAAAAATTGATTACTTTTGTAAAAATTTTTGAATAGAATATTGAAAAAATAAGAGTTGTTTCAATCGTTATGTTTCTAAATATCAAATCATTTAGCCGTATCACTAATAATTTTGTTTCTTTGAACGGACAAATTTTTCCAATTGAATCGCGTAAAAACCCGAAAATGATAAATTTAGAAGATATTTATCGACATTTTAAAATCGAATATTTAAAATTTTTTAAAATGGACTCCCTTGCAAAAGCGGCATTTTTGGGTGCCGAATTGGTTTGTAAAGACATCAATATCGACCGAACTATTTCCAAAAAAGATATTGCGATAGTATGTTTTAATCGGTCTTCATCTTTGGATAACGATATGATTTATCAAAATACAATTCAAGATAGCGAAAATTATTTTCCAAGTCCATCTCTTTTTGTTTACACTTTGGGGAATATTTTAACGGGAGAAATAGCAATACGAAACAAAATCGAAGGAGAAACATCTTTTTATGTTACTGAAAATTTTTCGCCAGAATTGATGCACGAAACCATTGAGGCAATTTTTGAAAATAAATCAATTAATGGGCTACTTTGCGGTTGGACTGAATATTTTAACGATTTTTGCGACATATTAATTATGTATATTGAAAAAAGCAATGACAATAAAAATGTAGTTACAAAAGACAATATATCAAATTGTTATAATAATATATTATGGAAGAATTAATTTTAGAATTAAAAAAAGAGATTATTGAGGTTTTAAATTTAGAGGGAGTTACTCCCGCCGATATTGACGAAAATGCTCCTTTATTTGGAGAAGGTTTAGGGTTAGATTCCATTGACGCATTAGAACTTATTGTTTTGATGGACAAACTCTACGGAATTAAAATTTCAGAAGCATCCGAAGGCAAAGAAATCTTCAAATCTGTACAAATAATGGCTGATTACATTAAGCAGCATAGAACAAAATAGTGAATTAGTAAATGAGGGAATGAGGCATCCCGTTAAGCGATGCATTGAATTGATTGAAATGGATTTAATATTTGAAGAAAAATGCGAGAATCTCTGTGACTCTCCGTGTCTTCTCTGTGTTACTCTGTGTAACCAACAAATATATTACAAAGAGATAAACAGAGAATTTTTTATTCTTTAAAAAAACAATCTTAATAACAAATGATTGTATTTCAGTAAACTCAATAACAATTTCAAATAATTACTGTTTTTTCTTGTAATTCGTGGCTTTACAAAGAAAAATTTACATTTTTTTTTGCACAATGGAATATTTTCAATATCTTTGCGTTTTAAAACAATAAATTATTTCGTATGGATATATTTTTAGAACCTGCTCACGGCGCGGTACTTCCGCCTTTTTTGCCACCTTATTCACCTAAGGATTTGAATGTTTCGCAAGATACTTTTTTACATTCGTTGGCAGATGAAATTGAGGCAAAAGGTTTAGGGCGACCTTGTACCACTCGTGAAGAAATATTTGCAGCGATAGACGATGACCGCGACGTAAATTTCCTTATAAAAACAACTATATTGGGAGACATCGTCCTTGCACTTTTAACAGAGGAGGGATTAAAAAACCCTGCGGCAAGCCGTGATGAAGTAATGAACAAAATCAAATCGAAGAGTTCGTGTGTTGCCCGTGAGTATAGTTTGGTAAATACCGAAGTATATGAGGATGCGCTGCTTTTGGCAATGATGGAAGATGCCCACGATGATGAAAGCGTTAGCGAGGAAGAGTTAATAGAATTTTTAAGGCAACGATGAATACTGACAGAAAAAAAGCGTTTTTGCGCAGCCTCAAAAAGATTTCTGATACCGCATTGAAAGCGAAAGTCGAGAAAGTTTACCAGACTGTAAAAACCGCCAAAACGATGCACGATATTCCCAATTTGCAAAAAGTAGAAGGTTGCCCCAAAGGTATTTCTTACCGTATAAGAATTGGACGTTACCGCATAGGAGTAGAAATTGAGCGTGATTTGGTTACATTCCTCAAGTTTGGACCACGTAACATTTTTTACAAAACTTTTCCCTGATAATTTTTAACTTTATTAAGTAAGTAAAATAATTTTGGTAAACTCAATAACAATTTAAAACAATTCGTGTAATTTCGTGTAATTAGTGGCTAATAACAAACAAATGAAAGATAAAATTTTCGTAACAGGAATGGGTATTATTACCGGGTTGGGCATTGGAAAAGATGATACACTTCGGGCATTATTAGATAAACAGTCGGGTATTGGTTCGATAAGATATTTGCAGACAATCCGTAAAGAACTGCCTGTTAGTGAAGTACAATTTACTAACAAACAGATGTACCAACTTTTGAACATTCCCGATGACGACATTTATACAAGAACAGCGCTACTGGGTAGAATTGCATTAAAAGAAGCATTACAAGAAGCAAAAATTTACGAAAAACGACCAAACAGAATTGCTTTTATTTCTGGCACAACCGTTGGAGGAATGGACAAAAGTGAACAATATTATAAAGATTTTTTGCACAACAATCATAAAAACCATTACATTGAAACACACGACTGCGGAGCAACTACTGAGTTGATTTCCAAAGAATATAGTGGCAATTGTGAGGTTGTTTCAACAATTTCCACTGCATGTTCCTCTGCTGCTAATGCCATGATTTTTGGCGCAAACCTTATCAAAACGGGACGTGTTGACGCCGCAATTGTTGGCGGAAGTGAATGTATATCAAAGTTTCATCTTAACGGCTTCAATACACTAATGATTTTGGATAAAAATCAGTGCAAACCGTTCGACAAAAACCGCGCAGGGCTTAATCTTGGCGAGGGTGCAGCATTCATTGTAATAGAATCTGAAAAATCTGTTAAAATAAGAGGAGTAAAGCCGTTGTGTTTATTTTCGGGATACGCAAATAGTTGCGACGCATATCATCAAACAGCGACCTCACCCGATGGAAAAGGTGCTTTTTTGGCAATGAAAAACGCCTTAGAACAAAGCGGACTTAAACCCGAAGATATTGATTACATTAATGCACACGGAACTGGAACCGAAAATAATGACCTTACTGAAGGAATTGCAATTATGCGAATTTTTGGAAACAATATTCCGCCAGTTTCTTCTACTAAATCGGCAACAGGGCATACAACAAGCGCTGCAGGTAGCGTAGAATCTGTTATTTCAATTTTATCTTTATTAAATAATTTTATTCCTGCTAACCTGAATTTTAAAGAGCCGATGAGTGAACTTTCGTTTACTCCTGCAGTTGATACCAAAACATCGAAAGAATTAAAGCACGTTTTAACCAATTCCTTTGGTTTTGGTGGAAATGATACTTGTTCTATTTTTTCTAAAACATACTAATTATGAGTTTATACATATTTTCAGCATCACACATTTCAATACAAGAACCAGATTCAGAAAAATGGTTTGACGAGCCAATTTTTTATAATAGTCGGTATGTTCGTTCTATTGAGCCAGATTTCAACCTGTTTCTTTCACAGATGGTATCTCGCCGTATGGGGAAAATACTTAAAAGAGCATTAACAACGGCATTGTGTGCACTTAAAAAATCAGATATCGTAATGCCAGACGCAATTATCACAGGCACAGGACTCGGATGTATAGAAAATACTGAAAAATTCCTTAACTCGATGATTGATAACAATGAAGAGTTGTTATCACCATCTTTTTTTATGCAATCAACGCATAATACAATTAGTTCTCAAATTGCGTTGCATTTGAAATGTAATGGTTACAACAGCACTTATTCGCATAGAGGTACATCATTCGATGCCGCATTGTTAGATGCTATTATGCAATTAGAACTTGGAGATATTTCAAACGCCTTAGTTGGCGGGCACGACGAACTAACTCCCGACTATTTTAATTTGCTTGATAAAATTGGTTATTGGAAAAAAGGAGAAATCTCTAATGAAATATTGAGTAAAAGCAACTCAAAAGGCTCATTTGCAGGCGAATGTTCCATCAGTTTTATGCTCGGAAACATTAATATCAATAATGCTATTTGTGAAATTAAAGGTATGGAAATGTTTCACAATCCTATCCCCGAATATCTGTTTTCTGAAATGGAAACACTTTTGCATAACAATAATAGTAATATTCATAAAATAGATGCCATTGTTGCAGGAATCAACGGTGACATTGAAAACGACAAAATTTATACAGATTTTCAAACGCGTTTTTTTCCTAATAAACCATTAATTTTTTATAAACATATTTTTGGTGAATCATACACTGCATCTGGCTTGGGACTTTATACGGCAGCAACTATTTTACAAAAAGGTAAAATTCCGCAAAATTTATTTTATTCAAATTATAAAAAAGATATAAAACCTCAAAACATTCTGATTTATAACCATTTTCAAAATATTGACCATACATTTATTTATATATCATCATGTTAAAATTAGTAGGATTAATATTAGGACAGAGCGTACTATTAGTGGCAGCACAGATTTTGCTAAAAATATCTGTTAATTTGTTTGGTACTTTTTCGTGGAGTTGGAAATATTTTAAAATAGTGTTTACTACTTGGCAGTTCGCTCTTTCGGGAATATGCGCAATAACTGGATTAATTACTTGGATGTATGCACTAAAACATTACAAATTTAGCCTTGTATATCCTTTGTTGTCAATTAGTTATATTATTGGATTAGTCGCTGCATGGTTGTTTTTAAACGAAACAATTCCACTCACAAGATGGATAGGAGTTGTTATTATTGTTATAGGAGTATATTTTGTTGTTAAATAATGTAAAATATAATACTATGAAAAAAATAAAAAACCACCAATTTGTTTGCAATAAAATTATAGTTATAATCGTTGTTATGTTAATGTTTTATATAAATGCATTTGCACAACCAAATAATGTCAAACTCATTGATAATGAGGAGAAAAAAAGCATTGAAAATAAACTTATCGAATCTTCACAAAATATTAAATCATTACAATGCAATTTTAAACAAGAAAAAACGTCTACATTACTTACAGAAAAATCTGTTTTTACAGGGAAACTATCATATAATGCTCCATTATTTTTAAAATGGGAATATAATTCACCCTTAGATTTTGCACTGATTATCGACAAAAACGAAATTTATATCCAAAATGAAAATGGAACTAATTCAAATTCTAATAAAATGTTTAAATATTTAGGAGAAATGATA
This sequence comes from Marinilabiliaceae bacterium, assembly GCA_009777175.1. Lineage (GTDB taxonomy): Bacteria > Bacteroidota > Bacteroidia > Bacteroidales > Marinilabiliaceae > WRMI01. The sequence continues at coordinate 45,152 of WRMI01000011.1, read as the reverse complement.
ATTAGTGTCATTAACGGTAACATATTAACAGATACAAAAAATTTTAAAACAGAATATTATAACAATGAAAAAGATAGTGAAACAATTATCGTTAAACTTATTCCCGTTCAGAAACGGGTAAAAGACATATTTAGCGCCATTCAAATAAAGATAGATACAAAAAATTGGCTTGCAAATGAAATTTTTATGGACGAAAAATCCGGCGACACTACTATAATTTTTTTAACACATATAAAAGTGAATTAATTTAACATAAAACAATTACCAATATGCTTTTAGACGATTTTTATAAAATTAAACAACAATGGTTAGATGATAGAGAAAAAAATATGACTGATTATCAAATTCTTTTGAATGAAAAACATTCTATTTTTGCGTCACATTTTCCAAATAATCCTATTGTGCCGGGTGTATATATCTTACAAATTGGAAAAGAACTCTTTTCAATTACTATAAATAAAAATTTATTTATCAAAACAATAAAAAATATTAAATTTTTAAACCCCATAAACCCGACTATTAACCCATTAATTAATTTTAAATTGACGTGGGAAGGGAAAAAATATGATGGTTTATACCCTTTGAAAATCATTGTTTACTATAAAGAGATTATTTTCGCAAAAATTAATATGCAATTAAACAATATTATTCATAAACACTAAGATTACAATGATTAAATATATAACACTATTATGAAGAAAAAAATATTGAACAGAATAATAATTATTTCCTTTCTAATTTTGGCATTGTCACCAATAATTGCTGAAATAATTTTGAATTATCACGGATTTATATATTCGTGTGCTTTTCTTATTTCAAGGGGAGCATTATTACTTTTTTTATTTATTCTATTGAGTATCATATTTAATAGTCGTGTTTCGGCTTATATATTGGGAGTGTTGGTCTTTTTAACCATACCTGTTGAATTAGTGCATCTATTTATGTTTAAGGAATTTGTAACACGACAGGGGATGATTGCAATTATTCAAACAAATATTAACGAAGGATTATCATTTTTACGTGGTTACGAATGGTTTGCTATTTTATATTTAATTGTTACTATTTTATATTTTGTATTTTTTAAAAAATTATCATTAAATTTTTCTTTTTTTAAGTCGTTAAATATCAAACTAAATCCAAAGATAATAAATATTTTTGTGTTATTGTCATTAATAATAGTTACTACTATTTTTCTTTATATACAAATAAAAGTATCGACAGATACTTCAACAGGAAAAACTACAGGTTTTTTTGTTAGAAAAGAAGTTGTAAAAAAATATCCATTCAACATGCCTTTTAGGAGTTATGAAATGCTGGCTTACAATAAATTACAAAAGAAATACCAACAATTAATTAAAGATTTTCAATTTAATGCAAAACAAACTAATGATTTTGATGAAGAACAGATATATGTATTGGTAATTGGCGAGTCGGCACGTGCTGGCAATTATCAACTATTTGGTTATGAAAGAGAAACAACTCCTCTTTTGATGAATATACAAAATATAATTGCTTTTTCAGATTTTTATGCTAATTCAAACACTACAAATTCTGCCATTCCGATATTGCTGACAAGGGCACTTTCAACCGATTTTGAATTAAGCAACAAAGAAAAAAGTATTGTAACACTTTTTAAGGAAGCCGGATTCGAAACTTATTGGATTTGCAATCAAGAAATTTTCAAAGGATATAGTGCCGATAGGTTTTTGCAAGAGGTTGATAATTTTTACTTTAAGGTTGGCGAAGGTACTGACGAAGTAGTTTTACAAGTGTTGGATGACATATTAAAGAATAACGATAGTAAAAAGAAATTTATTGTTATCAATTTATTTGGAAATCATTATGGTCTTAATTTTACTCCCGAAAAATATCATCTTTTTTCACCAAATTTAGAGGGAAATAAAATAGTCAATCGTAGCGTTAAAAATCGAGAATTATTTATTAATTCATACAATAATTCAGTGTTATTCCAAGATTTTATTTTATCAGAAATAATAAATAGAGTTAATTCAAATAACGCAATTTCATACGTTTATTTTACTTCTGACCATGGTGAAAGTCTTTTTGACGAACCAGATTTCTTTTATGGACACGGATCATCTAAAATTACAATAGAACAAATTTATATTCCCGCATTTGTTTGGTATTCAACTTTATATGAAAAATACAACATAAACATGATCAATAATTTAAATACAAATCGTGATAAAAAATTTTCGAACGACAACACATTTTATACATTGTCACAACTATCGTCAATAAATTTTGACAATTTTAATGCACATTACAGTATTGCTGATTCTCTTTTTCAAGAGCCCGCAAAACGTTATGCGGTAATTGATTATGTAGTTGTTCCTGCAGAATTTGATTAATTATAATATAATAATAAAATAATAAATTATGTCAGACACCTTATTATATGTGGCACACAGTGCAAATCCTTTGCATTTAGATGCCCGAATGGCAAACAGGCACGGCTTAATAGCCGGAGCAACAGGAACGGGTAAAACCGTTTCGCTTCAGGTATTATCTGAAGTTTTTAGTGCGCAAGGAATTCCTGTCTTTATGGCAGATGTCAAGGGAGACCTATCCGGAATTGGAAAACCCGGTACAATGAACAAAATTATTGCCGCACGACAAGAAGAATTTGGAATTGAAAACTTTGATTTTCAAGGCTATCCCGTATGTTTTCTCGATGTTTTTGGAAATCAAGGACATCCATTCAGAACAACTATTTCAAGGATGGGACCGATGCTGTTATCCCGCCTCTTAAATTTGAACGACGCTCAAACAGCAGCACTTCATTTAGTTTTTCGTATCGCAGACGATAAAAATTGGCTGCTTATTGATATGAAAGACCTGCGCGCAATGTTAGACCATGTTGGTAAAAATTCAAAAGAATATTCTACCGAATATGGAAATATTTCAACTCAAACCATCGGTACAATGCAGAGAGGGCTACTAATGCTCGAAGGTGAGGGCGGAAATATATTTTTTGGCGAACCCGACTTCGATATTAACGATATTATTAGGACACAATCGGGAAAAGGTGTTATTAATATACTTGCTGCCGACAAGTTGATGCAGTCGCCAATGTTATATTCAACAATGCTTTTGTGGATGTTGTCCGAACTTTATGAAAATTTGCCCGAAGTGGGCGACCAACCAAAGCCTAAATTAGTATTCTTTTTCGACGAGGCGCACCTGCTTTTCAACGATGCACCAAAAGTACTTACCGACAAAATTGAAAAAATTGTTAGGTTGATACGTTCAAAAGGTGTTGGTGTTTATTTTGTTTCGCAAAGTCCGTCTGATATTCCCGACAATGTGCTTGGACAGTTAGGAAATCGCATTCAGCACGCATTACGTGCATACACTCCGCGAGACCAAAAAGCAGTTAAAGTTGCCGCACAAACATTTCGCCCAAATCCTGCTATAAAAACAGAACAAGTTATTACAGAACTTGGTGTGGGAGAAGTTTTGGTTTCCTTTTTGGATGCAGAAGGTCGTCCATCTATTGTGGAACAGGCAAAGATGTTACCACCACATTCGCAAATAGGACCTATTACAGATGCGGAGCGCGCCGAACTTATGAAAAAGTCGTTTATTTATGGTAAATACGAAGAGGCGATAGACCGTTGGTCGGCTTATGAAATTTTGAAAGAAAAAGATCAGCAATTGCAACAGCAACAATTGCAACAACAGCAAATGCAACAACAGCAACAGAAACAACAACTGCCTCAAACACAGGGAAATAGGCAACCTCAAACAACCCGAAAACCTACTATACCAAAGAAGAAAACAAGTGGTTCAGGAACAATTTTTAAATCCATAACACAAACACTTGGCAGTCGTCAAGGACAAATGTTAGTACGTGGAATTTTGGGGTCGTTTACTAGATAGAGGATGGGACGCCTCTGAAAAGTCATTTTGTTTTACCACAAGGGTCGAAAAGTAATATAGAACATTTTTCGGAGTGGTTTCAATTATTCGTAAGAAATCTTTTACTCTTGTAATAAAAAAATCATATTGTTTGAAAAAAAACAAAAAATTCAAAAAAATTTGTTCTATATCAAAAAAATTTTATACCTTTGCATTTTTATTTTTATGAGTATAAAAAAGTAAAACTTAAATATCATTGAAATGGAAAGTATTTTGGAATTCATATCGAAGAGTTATCCCAATTTGGGAGGCTTTATAATCATTGGGCTGATTGCCATTCAGATTATCACGCACTTTTTATCTTTTCGGAATATTAAAAAGGATACAAATAGGCACGACAAGAAATTAGACATAATCGAAGCGATTCTTGTAGAGTATAGTAAAAAGTTTGACCAGATTGATGTCAGATTTGAGCGGATGGAAATGCAAATGGATGCCAGATTTGCCCAGCTGAAGTCGCAAATAGAAGAGAATAAGGCGCAATCTGATTTGAAATTTAAGGAAATGAAGGCCCAATTTGATTTAAAATTTGAGGAAGTGAAAGCGCAAATAAAAGAGCATAAGGCGCAATCTGATTTGAAATTTGAGGAAATGAAGGCCCAATCTGATTTAAAATTTGACGAGGTGAAAGCGCAAATAAAAGAGCATAAGGCGCAATCTGATTTGAAATTTGAGGAAGTGAAGGCGCAAATAGAAGAACTTAAGGCGGAAATGGATGTCAGATTTGCCCAAGTTGATTTAAAATTTGACGAGGTGAAAGCGCAATTTAAAGTGCAAAATGCGCAAATTGAAACCATTAGCAATAAAATAGACTTAAAAACAAATATGCAGGACGAGAAAATTGATCTACAAAACGAAAAAATAATAGAACAGAACAAGAAAATTGTTGAACAAGACAAGAAAATAAACGAACAAAACAGTAGGTACGACTACATGACAAACCTTGCGTATAAATCAATTTTGAAACCCCAACTCGAAACAGCATGAATAATGCAGATTATTTTTTTAAACCACCAAAACAAACATCGCCATCTTTCTCGTTACTTGTGAGTTAAGAATTATTTTATCTTTTGTCATTTGTTCGATAGCGGAAGGGTTGTAATTCCGTATTGTAATCAGTTCTGCATTTTCGTTGTATCTTACAAAAAAGTCGCTTTTTAGGAACTCAAACAACTCATCTGTGTGTCGATTTTTATCGAAACAAGCAGAAAAATGCAAGGCAGAATTTTGCATCTGATTGATTTTAATCCTATATTTTTTAAAAATCGTAATAATTTCAATCAATTTATCTTCAGGAATAAAAGAATAATCTTTTGGTGATATTGTAACAAAGACTTGATTTTGTTTAATAACAAAAATAGGGACATCAAATTTTTTAGATTTTGAGGATGAAATTATCGTACCTGACTGTTCGGGGTTTAAAAATGACTTAACATATAGCGGAATACTCTTATTTTGTAACGGTTTTAAAGTTTTAGGGTGAATAACTTGAGCGCCATAATAGGAAAGTTCAATTGCTTCGTTATAAGAAAGTTGGTCAATTTTTTGGGCATCTGAGTACCAACGCGGGTCAGCGTTCATAACTCCGGGAACATCTTTCCAAATAGTAACATCAGTGGCATTCAATGCAAAACCGAGTATTGCAGCGGAATAGTCGGATCCTTCGCGCCCTAAAGTAGTTGACAGGTTGGTTAAAGTGCCGCCCAAAAAACCCTGCGTTAAATAAATATTAGAAATATCAAAATTAAAGGTCTTTTGCATTAATTCGACAGTAAGTTCCCAATTTACGTTTGCATCACGGTATATGTCATCTGTTTTAAGGACTGTTCGTATATCTACTAAATTAAATTTTAAATTTTCTTGATAAAAAAAGTCGTTTATAATTGCGGATGACATCAGTTCGCCGAAAGAGACAATTCGGTCATACTCAAAGTCGTAGTGCAAAGATGGTTTTTTATCTAATTTAACTTCTAAATGCTCGAACTGTTCTAAAAAACTCTCAGAACCGTTCTCATTTCCAAATAGTTCTTTTATTATTTTTGAGTGAAAATTTTTTACTTCAATTAGTTTATTTTTCAGAGTCACTCTGTCATTTTTTAAATATGCGTGAGTAATCATCTCCATTGCATTGGTAGTTTTTCCCATTGCAGAAACCACTACCACTAACGGCTCTTTAATATTTTGAATTATTTTCGGAATATTTCTAACTCCGTCCGCATCTTTCATTGATGCACCACCAAATTTATAAATTTTCATCTGTTTATATTATTACGGTACGCGGTACACGGTACACGGTGCAGGGTGCAGGGTGCAGGGTGCAGAGTGCAGGGTGTAGGGTACACGGTACACGGTTTATTTATTTCATTTGTAAATATTTTGTTTGTTATTGAAATTGTTTGTTATTGAATTTATTGAAATATTGAATATATTGATTTACAATAATTTTGGTAGGTTGCCCCCCACTAACCACTAACCACTAATCACTAACCACTAATCACTAACCACTAACCGCTAACCACTAACCACTAATCACTAACCACTAACCACTAACAAGTTTTTTATAAATATTAAGCGAAACCCATGCATCGGTTGCAGCATATACAATTTGAGCGTTAGTAAGATTTTGCGCTTCCCAATTAGAGGTTTGTTGTCTTTTTGAAATTCTTTGATCGAGAACTTCGGCAGCTAATCCTTTAAGACTTAGTGAATTAAGTTGATATTGGGGAGCTAAAGTTTGCAAATCAATAAAACCCGCAGGATTAAATTGCTGAAACTTATTTAATCCCCTCAAATCGTCCCTAATAGCGACTCCTATTTTTAATATCGACTCTTCTTCTAAAAGCCTTATAAGAGCAGGATGAAACCCTATTTTATTTAAACGAAAAAGAAAAGCACCTGTTTCGCTATATAATTGTAAAAGAGCAATATTATTCCTGACCCCTTTAGTGAACGATGGTTTTGTTTCAGTATCAAATCCTAAAACTTCACATTTCAATAAGTTATCTACAATACCCTCGACTTCGTCATCTTTCTCGATAAGTAAAATATTTCCCTTATATTTGACAATCGGCGGCTCAATAACCGTAACTTTTCTTTTGCGCCGTTTCATTAGTAATAAATCTAGTTAATAAAAAATTTTTTGCTTTTACGTATTTTTTTGAAAATGTTACATTTTTTTTGAAAATAATTTTATTTTTATAAAATATGCTTGAAATTATTAAAAATTCAATTACTTTTGCAAAAAATTTTTTAACCAAATTAGTCAGAAACGAATTATTAAATAGTTGAAAATTACGGTTTAATATATTAATTTGGAACAATTTTATTCTGTTTGGAACAATTTTTGCTCCAATATTTTTTTTGAAAATTTATAGAAAATAGAAAATTTGTAATATCACAAATATGAAAAGAGTTAAAATAATATTTATTTTATTTATTTTAGGGCATTTGAGTCTATTTGCCCAGATAGAACTGAATGATGAAAGTTCTGATATTTATTCGGACGACTTAATAATTGAAGCCGATAGTATTCAAAACAATCTTTTGCCAGAATATGCATCAGATTTTATAATTGATTCGAAAGAAGAAGCATCATCATTAGTCGAAGATTTATCAGATGCGTTGTATATTTCTCGCTTGGCAGCCATTCAAACTCCCATCGCGATGACCTTTAATTCATTGGTCAAAGAGCAAATAATGCTTTATACCCAAAGGCGTCGCGGACAAGTTGAGAGGATGCTGGGGTTGTCGGAGCATTATTTTCCAATTTTTGAGGAAGCATTAGATGCCCGAAATATGCCGTTAGAGCTTAAATATCTTCCAATAATTGAGTCCGCACTTAATCCTGTTGCGTTGTCTCGTGCGGGTGCATCGGGAATTTGGCAATTTATGTTGCGGACAGGAAAACTTTACGGATTAGAAGTTACTTCTTATGTAGATGAACGTCGCGACCCCGAAAAATCTACTTATGCCGCGGTAAAATATTTATCAGACCTTTATGATATGTACGGCGATTGGCATCTCGCTATTGCTGCCTATAACTGCGGACCTGGAAATATAAATAAAGCTATAAAACGTTCTGACGGAAAAAGAGATTTTTGGGAAATTTATCCTAACTTGCCAACCGAAACGAGAGGTTATGTTCCTGCTTTTATCGCTGCTACATACGCCATGCACTATGCATCAGACTATCAACTAAATCCCGTAGTTCACTCTTTACCCGAGGATTGCGACACAATTATGGTTTACCAACCTCTTCATTTTCAACAAGTTTCTGATATTTTGCAAATTCCTGTTGAATCAATCAGAAGTTTAAACCCTCAATATCGCCGTGACGTGATTCCTGCCGATGAAAACAGAGGTTACTCACTGAAACTTTCTGCCGACAATACTGTTTTATTTGCATCCCACGAAGATTCTATTTATAATTACAAACGAGAACATTTTTTCCCAAATAATCGTTTAGTTGTAAATCCATCTGATACAAAATATCCGATTGTTTCTACCGATGGCAGAGCAGCAATTCAATATACAATAAAATCTGGCGATGTAGTTGGACGCATCGCAGAATGGTTCAACGTCAAAGAAGCAGATATCCGATACTGGAACAACCTTTCAGGTAATAAAATCAGAGCAGGACAAAAACTTACTATCTATGTTCCTAAAAACAAAGAAGATCATTACAGAGAAGTAGCAAAAAATCGTTCAGGACAAACAAAAGCAACAACAAAACAAGTTTCTACAACAACCCAGACTCCAACAACAACGCAAGTTTCGCAAACACCATCAAAAAGTCATAAAATTGAACACGCACAATACGAATATTATACTGTACGTCAAGGAGATACTCTCTGGTCAATTGCGCAAAAATTTCCGGGAGTTACAAACGAAGATATCAAAAAATGGAACAATATTGAAGACGCTAAAAAATTAAAACCCGGTATGACACTGAAAATTAAAGTCGCTAATAGTTAGTGAGTAGAGTGTAGTGAGTAGTCAGTAGTCAGTAGTGAGAATTAAGTAGTCAGTAGTGAGAATTAAGTATTCAGTAGTGAGAATTAAGTAGTCAGTAGTGAGAATTAAGTAATCAGTAATCAGTTGTAATCTAATATCTAAATTCCAATATCTAATATTTAAACTCCAATATCTAATATTTAAACTCCAATATCTAAACTCTAATATCTAAACTCTAATACCTAAACTCCAATATTTAAACTCTAATACCTAAACTCTAATACCTAAACTCCAATATCTAAACTCTAATATCTAATATCTAAACTCTAATACCTAAACTCTAATACCTAAACTCCAATATTTAAACTCTAATACCTAAACTCTAATACCCAAACTCTAAACTCTAAACTCAAATGTTAATAATATTCATTGTTTTTGCGCTTTTAAGTTGGATTGTTAGTGCACAACTTAAAAGAAGATTTAAAAAATATTCAAGTATCTCCATTGGCGGGGATATGTCTGGTGCTGAAGTTGCTCAACAAATGCTTAATGACAATGGGATTTTTGATGTTCAGGTTTTGTCGTCAAGTGGTCATTTATCTGACCATTACAATCCTGCGAACAAGTCGGTAAATTTGAGCGGTGATGTTTATAATGGAAGGAATGTATCAGCGGCTGCAGTGTCAGCGCACGAATGTGGTCATGCCATTCAGCATGCGAAGGGTTATGCACCTTTAAAGATACGTTCTACCCTCGTACCTTTGCAAAATGTTAGCGCAAAAGTACTTAATGTAATATTTATAGCAATGTTTGCAGGTGCGATTGCTTTACCTTCCTTGATTCCCTTTGATATTGCGTTGATAATAATTATTATTTGTTATTCAATTTTTACACTTTTTTCAATAATTACTCTCCCCGTTGAGCTAAATGCATCTCGGCGTGCGTTACTTTGGCTAACCAATTCAGGAATTACCACTCAACACAATCATAAACAAGCAAAAGATGCTCTGAAGTGGGCAGCATATACTTATTTAATCGCAACACTATCATCTTTGGCTACACTGATTTATTATATTTTTCTATTTGTAAATAGGAGAAATTAACTGACAAAGAGTGTAATTTAACTTAATAGCACGCAAACTCGGTTGTCGCAATTTTGCGACTTTTTAACAACCTTTTATTTAAATTTAAAATATTTAGTGATGAGAATATCAAAAAAATTTTCAGTATTTTGGGTTTCAATATGATATTATTCACCCAAACCTGAACGAGTCTCCCATTTCCGACCCAAAAAAGATTTTTTAAGAATAAGTTTACTAAACACAATATTATGTTTCTTCGCATTGTTTTATGGATATCCAAGAATGTTTTTTTGTAGAATCTTTTGTAATAAAAAATGAACAACTTTTTTGCCGATTTATATTCCTATTTTCATAAAAGACCGCTATTTTTGAAAAGCCTCTTTATTTTGATTCTTGTTTTATCACTTTTTTCTGCCTCTAAATTGGGGTTTGTTGAAGATATTAGCACTTTTCTGCCTCAAAATGAGAGTAATAAAAAAATAAATTTTGCATATCAACATCTTGGTGCTGCTAATAAAATTGTTATAAGTTTCAAACATTCTGACAATGAACTGATAGAAAAAGAGTTACTTACAGATGCTGTTTCATTTTTTTCTGAATATATTTCCCAAAATGACACATCTCAACATATCAAACATATTCTTTATGAGATAGATATGGAAGATATTTTAGAAATAAGTAATTTTCTTGTAACAAATATGCCCTATTTTTTAACAGACAACGATTATGCTCGAATAGACACTCTATTGACAATACAAAATATTGAATCCCAACTATATAACAATAAACAGTTACTTCTTTCGCCGATGGGTACATTTATAAGGAATGTTCTTATTGCCGACCCGCTTCATTTTTCAAACAAAATTTTACAAGGATTGAGCGACTTTCAGTTGAGTGATACCTATCAAATAGATGACGGTTTTATTTTTAATCGTGATGGCACAGAAGCATTGGTTACTATTACATCTGCGTACCCAATTAGCGAAACTGCAAAAAGTAAATTGTTGATAAAAGATATTGAAAATGCCATCGAAAAAACAAAGCAAGAGTTTGAAAATCAGGTAGATATTTCATTTTTTGGGGCATCATTGATTTCAATAACAAACGCAGAACAGATAAAAAAAGATAGTTATTTTGCAATTTCGCTATCAATGTTTTTTATTTTAGCACTATTAATTTTTTATTTTAGGAACATAAAAAGTCTCTTTTTAATATTTGCGTCAGTTTTATTTGGAATGCTTTTTGCTTTTGGTATGATAGTTCTTGTAAAAAACACCATATCAATCATTGCCGTGGGTGCCGCATCAATCCTAATTGGAATAGCCGTCAACTATCCGATACATTTTTTGACGCTTTATAAACGCGAAAAAGATATGCGACTGACTATCAAAGAGATAGCAAACCCGCTACTTATTGGAAATATTACCACTCTGGGAGCATTTTTAAGTTTAAGATTTATCAGTTCGGATGCAATGAAAGATTTAGGATTATTTGCATCGCTGCTGTTGGCGGGTGCTATAATTTTTGTACTCTTTTTTATGCCACATTTTACCGGAAATATGTTTTTGCAACTCAAACAGCCTAATTCTAAATCTTTTTTAAACAAAATAATTTCTTTTGCACCCGAAAAAAATAGAGTGATTGTCTCGACCATTTTGGCACTTACAATAATATTATTCTATTTCAGTTACGATACCTCTTTCGAGACTAATATGCACACTATCAATTATATGACAAAAGAGCAGCGTATTCAAATGGAAAAAATGATTAAAGAAAATGCGGACGAAAACAAGACAATTTATTGTATTTCCGAAGGCGATACACCCGACGAGGCTTTGCAAAATTATGAAAAATGTTTGCCCTTTTTGGATAGTTTTAATAAAGACTCGATGATAGTAAAAAAGTCGGGGATAGGTATTTATCTGTTATCGCAAGAAAATCAGCAATCAAAAATCAAAAAATGGAACACTTTTTGGGAAAATAGAAAGCAAAATCTTTTGGAAAATTTACGCACAATCGCTATTAATGAAGGATATAAACCCGAATCTTTCACTATTTTTGAAAATATTTTGAACAAAGAATATACTCCGCAGCCGTTAGAATATTTCGATATTATTCAAAAAAATCTTAGTGAAAATTATTTTGCCATAACCTCTGATAAATCAATGATTTTCACCATTTTGCATACTAATCCCGAAAATCGACAAAAAGTAGATGAAGTATTAAACAACATAAACGACAATATTTTTACCTTTGACAATACTTCGATAACCGAAAAATTAGTATCAGCATTGTCGGATGACTTTGATTATGTATTATATATATGCGGAATAATAGTTTTCGGTTTTCTGCTTTTTTCTTTTGGAAGGATAGAAATTGCAATAATGGCGTTTATTCCTTTGGTTGTTGCGTGGATTTGGATTTTGGGAATTATGGGCATTGTTGGACTAAAATTCAATATCGTAAATATTATTCTTGCCACTTTTATTTTTGGACAAGGAGATGACTACACAATTCTCGTTACAGAAGGGCTAATTTATGAATATACGCACCGCAAAAAAATGCTTGATTCGTTTAAAAAGTCAATATTTTTGTCGGCATGTATAATGTTTTTGGCAATCGGGATGTTAATATTTTCAAAACATCCTGCAATGCGCTCATTAGCAGAGGTTACAATGATAGGAATGGCATCCGTATTGCTTATGGCATACATTTTTCCACCTCTAATTTTTAGATTATTGACTACAAAAAATAACAATAACAGGCTGATACCGATAACCTTATGGAATTTTTCTAAAACAGTTATCTCTTTTTCATTCTTTTTCTTTGCTGCACTTTTTTTGACTGTAGCAGGTTTCTTTCTAATTACTTTAGGAGGTAAAACTAAACGAAATAAAGAAAAATTTCACCGTCTTTTGTGCTCTACACTACGTTTATCAAATCGGATGATGATTGAAATTTCGTCAAAAGTTGAAAACAGGTTTAATGAAAACTTTGAAAAACCGAGCATTATAATATGTAATCACCAATCACACATTGATTTAATGTACACTTTGATGCTCTCGCCAAAAATAATTACACTCACCAATAAATGGGTTTGGAACACTCCCTTTTACGGCTTAATTATCAGATATGCAGATTTTTTACCTGTTATTGACGGAATTGAAAATAATGTCGAAAAACTTAAAGAACTTGTTGCCGACGGATATTCTATTCTTATTTTTCCCGAAGGAACGCGCTCTGAGGACTGTTCTATCAAGCGTTTCCACAAAGGAGCATTTTATTTAGCAGACCAATTAAATTTGGATATTTTGCCCATCATATTACACGGCGTTGGACATGTTTTCCCCAAAAAAGAATTTTTACTCAGAAAAGGAAATGTACACATCGAAATATTAGAACGCATTTATCCAAATAATATGATTAGACTGAATAACAACTATTTAGAAACATCAAAATTGATGAGAAAAAATTATCAAGAACATTATAATAATCTTTGCGAAAATATTGAAACTCCTACTTATTTCAAGTCACATATTTATTATAATTATATTTATAAAGGAACCAAAATTGCCCAGGGGGCAAAGAAAAATCTGTCGAACTTTGATAATTTAACAGAAAAAATTTCTAAATTGCCAAATGAAGGTAATATATTGATTACCAACTGCGGACAAGGAGAATTTGCATTGCTTTGCGCACTTGTAAAAAAGAGGGCAATAATTACCGCAACTGATACCGACCCCGAACTATTGTCCATTGCAAAAAATTGTTCATCCGTTCCTAAAAATCTTATCTATATTGATAAAATAGAAAATAGAGAATTATTTGATATTATAGTTTCAAATGAGTGATTTGCCCTATAACAAGAATCAACATTATTATATTATTTTTCAAAAATTGAAATTTATTAAAAAAAATATCTAATTTTGTAAAAATTTTTTAGGCGCTGAAAATCTAATATTGAGTTTAAAATTATTTCAAAAAATAATAAAGAATAAGGTAATAATATGAAGAAAATTTTGTTCTACTATGGTTGTTTTGAAGAAAAAATAAAAAAAATAAGGTTTTTTCTCATTTACTCATTTACTCATTCACTCATTTACTTATTCACTAATAACTAATAACTGAAAACTAACAACTAACAACTGAAAACTGAAAACTGATAACTATATTAAGAAATATGAAAAAACTTTTTAGTTCGAGTCATCTAAAATATTTTTTATTTTATTGGCGGCGTTTGAAATGGCGAATTCCTATTTTATTGGCATTAAGTGCTATAGTAGCATTTTTAGATGGAATAGGGTTGGCGTTGTTTGTACCTGTATTTCAGGTAGCAGAATCAACTGGGGCATCCGATATGGGTGCCAATGCGGATGCCTTAGGAAAATTAGCCTTTATTGTTGACTTTTTTGATGCGGCTGGAATAGAACTCAGTATTGGAAATTTGATGATATTGATGCTTGCATTATTTGGCTCTAAAGCATTATTAGGTTATGGATCAAGACTTTACGCTACAAAAATTCGCGTAAATTTTATGAAAGAAACACGTATCCAACTTATTGAAGGAATATGCAATGTTTCATATCCGGGTTTCGTTAACATCGACAATGGACGTATGCAGAACGTCATTACTGCCGAAATTGGAAAAGCAGTAGGTGCTTTTACTTCCTTTCTTACTGCAATGCAATACATTATTACATTGGTGGGATATATGGCATTGGCTTTTATGACCAATTTTCAATTTGCTCTTTTAATAACAGTAGCAGGATTGTTAAGTAATTTTATTTTCAAAATTATCAACAGAAAAGTCGAAACGGCATCTTTATGGCAGTCGCTTATTAGCAATGGATTACAAGGCAAAATATTAGAAGCAGTATTTAATTTCAAATACCTAAAAGCCACAGACTTAATTTCGAATTACAGAAAAAAATTGGTCGACCTGACCATTGATGCCGAAAATTTATCTTATAAAATGGGAAAATTTAGTGCTATCTCGACTTCCATTCGAGAACCTATCCTGATGCTGTTTGTTTGCTCAATTATTTATGTTCAAGTTACTTTTATGGATGCCTCAATAATGGGTATTGCGCTTAGTTTAATGTTATTTATGCGATCATTAAATTCGCTATTGAGTGTGCAGACAAATTGGCAAGCATTTTTGTCCAGTTCGGGTGGAGTGCGTACCGTGGATAGTTTATATTTAGAATTTGAACAAAATATCGAATCAAAAGAGTACGAAGATGTTGATGATTTCAAAGAATCTATTGATTTTGAGAACGTAACTTTTTATTATGCACCACATCTTCCTATTGTTTTGAATGATATTACTTTATCTATCAAAAAAAATCAGACAATTGCTTTTGTTGGAGAGAGCGGCTCCGGTAAAACTACTTTGGTAAATATGCTTACAGGACTTTTTTCGCCTGTTTCTGGAACCATTAAAATTGACGACATCCCTTTGACAGCCAAACGTTTCAAAGGTTTCAGGAATTACATAGGATATATCACTCAAGAGCCTGTCGTTTTTAATGATACTATTTTTAACAATATTTCTTTCCATGAAGAAAAGAATGAAGGCACATTGAATAAATTTGTCAAAATACTCGAAAAAACCGCATTAACTGCAATGGTTGAAAACCTACCCGAACGCGAAGATGCATTGCTCGGAGACAACGGCGTTTTGATTTCAGGCGGTCAAAAACAGCGCGTTTCAATTGCTCGAGAACTTTACAGAGACTGCTCTTTGCTACTTATGGACGAAGCAACATCAGCGTTAGATACCGAAAATGAACTTATTATTCAAACTAATATTAACGCACTAAAAGGAAAATATACAATAGTAATTATTGCTCACCGACTTTCAACCGTTAAGAACGCAGACGTTATCTATCTTTTAGACAAAGGAAAAATTGAAGCATTCGGCAATTTTGAAGTACTTAAAGAAAAATCTCCACGCTTTAAGAAAATGGTTGAATTGCAGGAATTTACGTAAAAAATGAAAATTTTTAACATTCTTTGCGTTTTCAAATTTGCGCCTTTGCGTTAATATAAATAATATGAATAATATAGGCTAAAAAGTATGTTTTTTCAGCCCGGCTTTTTTCCAAATCGATGGTAAGAGTTAAAATGTTAAAAAAATGTTAATTTTCATTTTTTTTAGAAAATTATTTTTGTTTGTGTGTAAATAAAAAAATTTCTTATATATTTGCGCCCTGAATTTTTATTCAAAACCAAATTCTGAAAATTCAATTATCTAATTTATAATAATTTATTAAATTTTTAAAGATGACAAAAAAAAATTTATTTAGAACGCTGTTTGATAAACATTTTATTTTATCTATCAGTTTCCCAATTTTACTTTTCTTGACTGGGAATGTAGTTTTGGGACAAAAATCCGTATTATTTGAGGATTTTGAAACTATGACGGGCAACGGAAGTTATAGTCCAGGTGCAACCGTAGAGTGCGCAACAGGGAGTTGGTTTATCAAAGGTTATACCCAAATGGATGCCAACGACAGAAGAAATGGAACAAGAAGTGTCCGATTAAGAGGAAATGCAACAGATGAGGATCATCGCATTGAAATGGAATTTGATAAACCCGGAGGCGCAGGAACCGTATCTTTTATGTATGGCTCATATAGTGGACATTCGGGCGGTAAACTACAACTTTATCTATCTTCCAATCAGGGTGCAACTTGGGTTGCCTATGGTGATGAAATTGTAGCACCATCGTGGGTTGACGGAGGTTCAGAATTACAATCCGCCTCTATTGATGTTAACATTGCGGGACTTATCCGTATAAAAATTCAAAAAATTAGCGAAGCGGGAAGTACTTCTGTAAATGTTGACGATATTTTTATTACAGATTTTGGCGATGCCGAGCCCTACCTTTTACTAACATCGCCTTTAAACAATGCTATTTTTTATAGTAATAATGTAGATATTGTTTTCACGGTAGGCAATTTCGATTTAGGAACAGACGGAAAAGTGAAGTACACCGTTGATTCGGGAACACCTCAATATGTTACTTCAAGTCCTATTTCACTTACAGGTTTGTCATACAATCAGCATACAGTCGCTCTCGAACTTGTGAATATGGATAATACCTCTTTGAATCCTGCTGTTGCTGTTTCTGTTACATTTACCTGTGTAGTACTTCAAGGAAATACTTATACATTAGTTAAATCAATGAGTGATTTTGAGGATGGAGGTACATACCTTTTTGTAAGTATTAAAAATGGCATTAACTATGGTTTAGGTTGGCAAAAAGATTATAACAGGCATGCAGTTCCCGTTGAAGTGTCTGGCGATAAGGTTATTACTTATCCCGCTGCTATTGTTACTCCAACACAAGATGAAGAGTTCCCTTATGAAATAATAATTTCTTCCGAAAATATTAAATGGACTCTCTTTGATCCTTTAAATGGTAAATATTTACGTCCACGAACAGGAGAATCTAATAATGGATTAATATTAAACGACTTGAAAGCGTTTTGGGATTTTTCCATCGAAAGCTCTACTAATGCTGTTACATTAATTTGTACAGGCAGTGAAGATGACGAAGAATACGACAGAAATACAATGCGTTTTAATCTAAATGGTACAAATCCGCCGCTATTTTCTTGTTATGCTTCAGGTCAGCAAGATTTTTATATTTACAAATTAACTGGATCAAGCATTAAACAACATGGCATCGGTAGTGATATTTCAGTTTATCCTATTCCGTTTGATGATATTTTATATTTTGATAACGAAAAAAACATTGAGCGAGTAACGGTAACAAATATAATGGGTCAGGATGTAATCGACATCAAACCGTCTGATAATAAAATAGATACCCGCACTTTAAGCAAGGGAATTTATATTGTTTCATTTTATAGTAATGAAGGTCTAAAGGTTGTTAAAAAAGTGATTAAAAGATAATTTTTTTCTAACCTCACTCGCAAAAGGAACTAAGGTTAAAAAGTAGCGATAGTTATGTTTGGGACAAGTCAGGATTTAAAGATTACTTTTATGTTTAAAAAAAATCTGCAATAATAAGACTTATTTACGATTTTGCGAACCCAAAAAGGATGAATAATATCAATAAATAAAGTTATTAGAGGGAACCGGAATAGTTCCCTCTTTTTTATTTTGCAATAGTTTAGTAAAATTTTTAAAAAATTTTACAAAAAAATATAACTTTTTTTTGTTTTATAAGTAAAAAGTCAAAAAATATAAAAAGTGGAAGATAAACTTGTATCGATAATCATACCTTGTTATAATCTATCGGGTTATTTAGAGGCGTGTTTGGATTCTTGTATCTTACAGACATATAAGAATATAGAAATAATTACTGTCAATGATGGTTCAAATGATAATACTCAAGAAATTATTGAATATTACGCACGATTAGATAGTCGTATAATTGCTATTCATCAAAAAAATCAAGGAGCAGCCAAAGCGCGCGAGACAGGCGTTGAAAATTCCAAAGGTGATTATATTGTCTTTGTTGATGGCGATGATTACATATCTCTTGATGCAATTGAAGTTTTACTGAGAGAGTTAATCGAAAGTAACGCCGATATAGCCTTTGCCAATTATTATGAAGAACTTCATAGTGGTTTCGAATTGATAACAATAACCGACGGAGGAATCATAACAGGAAGAGAGTTTATAAAACGAGTGCTTAAAGATAGAATATTTACAATATGGGGGAAAATTTACAAAAAAGAGTTGTTTTTAAGTTCGTTAGATTACTATACCGACTTGATGCGCGGCGAAGATGCAGTCTTATTAGTTCAGCTTGCCTATAATGCCAAATTTGTAAAAGAAATCAACAAATCGCTCTATTATTACAGGCTCAAAGAAACATCTGCAACAAAATCACAATATGTTAAAAACCTTTTATGCGCCTTCAGAGCCCGATTTGTTATAGAAGAGTATCTTTTAGAACGCGGTTTTAATAAAGAACAAGATTATGAACTCGGAATTTTTATTTGTTTTATTCTTGTTGCGATGTTGCTTAATACTCATAAATATGATTTTGATAATTTTTGGAAACAGTTGATAAAAGAAAAAACAAGGATTTATTTATTTGAAAACAAAGAGTTTGAGATATATTACCGACAAAATTTTAATAAAAATTATTGGCGCTTAAAACTCAATTATCTTTTTTCGTTAAAGAATGATAGAATGTTTGAACGAATTTACAAAATAATAAAGAATGCGAATAGGAACTAACCCCGAAAAGAACAGAGAATCAAAACTTATCCATAAACCGCACCGAATAATTATGCCTTTTTGGATACCTAATGTGGAAGATGATTACTTTAAAAATCAGCCCGAAGTTTTACGTCTTTGTCTTCAATCACTTACAGAAAGCATTGATATTGAACGTACAAACATCACTTTAATCAACAACAATTCTTGTCGAGAGGCATCACTAATAGCCGAAGAGTTTGTAAACAAAGGGCTGATAGATAAATATGTCGTCAGAAGCGAAAATCGCGGTAAGTTGGAAAACATACTTGCCGAAGCAAGAGCCTCTTACGAAGATTACATTACTATTAGCGATGCCGATTTTTTGTTTCTCAAAGGGTGGGAAAAAGCAGTTTCGGATATTATGATGAACTTTCCCAAGGCTGGTATGGTAAGTTGTTATCCTGCAGCACATTTAGCTTATTTCTACAACAGTAACATAATTCTGCTCCGATTAAAAAGTAAAAAAATAATTTCAGACGAGGAGATTAACCTATTTGAAAATGGACATGGACACTCTGTAGATACCGGTCTATATTCCCGAAAAGGATTACAAAAGAGATATAGTTGGCGTGAAAGGCATTACTATATCAAAAAAAACAACGTTATTGCTATTTTAGGTGCTGTACATGCTCTTGCAACATTCAGAAAAGAAGTTGTGCAAGGATTTAACGCGAATTCTGTCGACTTCGTGTTTAAAAATGGCTATGAACACGAATTTATAGATTTTTCGACGGAAAAAAACGGTTATATAAGGTTATCTACTCCCAAATTATTTGCATACCATCTCGGCAACACAATCCCTAAAGATATCTTGTCCATTTTTGAAAATAAAAACAAAGAATATGAAATGCAATCTCAAAATTACAAATTATGGCAATCAAAAAAATTAAAAAAATTTACAAAAATTTACAGTTTTTTTTTCCCAATCGTAAATATTTTGTTCCGAGTATTAAGAAAGTTTAAAATAATATAAAACGGCAAGATTTAAAAAAGATGTAGCAAGGAATGACATTAGTGGTTAGTGGTCAGTGATTAGTGGTTAGTGGTTAGTGATTAGTGGTTAGTGGTTAGTGGTTAGTGGTGGTAAATTAGTGTTTTTTCGTGTAGTTAGTAGCTAAAAAACCTTTGTGCGACTTTGTGAAAATTTCTTTGTGCGACTTTGTGGTAAAAAATCTAACCACACCAAATCCTTTGTGCGACTTCGTGGTAATAAATCTAACCACCAATGAACACAAAACAATTTTGAATTTAAAGACTACATTTGAGTAAAATAAAGAAAATAAAATGAACAAGATGAAGAATAGAACCTTATTTTTACCTTATTTTTTCTACAAAACAACCTTAATAGAAAAAATAAACATAACCAACCGACCTTATTACCTTATTTACAATATTTTAACCAATAAGATGGGATGACTTTAAAATTTAAAATAAAAGCTTTAATTGCTTGTCTGTTATGGGGTTCTGCATTTGCAGGCGCAAAAATTACATTTCAGTATGCGGGTCCTATATTTGTGTCGGGTTTTCGTTTCACACTTGCAGGAATATTGCTTTTACCTGTTATCTGGTTTTCAAAAAGAAACATCCGCAACGAATTGAAACATTGGCGTTTTATGCTTTTGTTCGCATTTGTTCAAACTTTTTTGCAATATGGTCTCTTTTTTATGGGTTTAAATAAAGTTCCCGGCGCAACATCAGCCATAATTATCGGCGCAGGTCCACTTTTTGTAGCAATAATGGCACACCTGACTCTTAAAAACGACAAACTAACTCTAAAAAAAATAGCCGCCGTTACATTAGGATTAGCAGGAGTTATATTTATTAGTCTTGCCAAAAACGACACAAACATTGGTTATCCACACTTTTATGCGGGAGTTGGAATATTATTGTTGAGCAATATTATAGGAAGTTATACAAATATAATGGTTATCAAGAAAAAAGGCAACAAAATGTGTCCAATTGTTTTAACTGCATTTGCCAACTTTACAGGAGGTATCATGCTGTTAATCACTGCTTTAATTATTGAGAAACCTGAAATAAAAATTTATCCATATCAGTTCTATTTAGCAGTTATTTGGTTATCATTAATACCCGCAACGGCTTTTTCGTTATGGTATGGACTTTTGCAAAGTCCCGGCGTAAAAGTATCAGAACTTAACGTTTGGAAATTTATAATTCCCGTAACGGGTTGCATATTAAGTTGGCTTTTGCTGGCAGATGAAAAACCAAATATTTATTCGCTATCAGGAATTGTAATTATTCTGGGTGCACTGTGGCTGCTACAAAAATTTTCTGATAAAAAATAATTATGTAAGTAAATTAGAGAATGAGTGAATAAGTAAATGAGTAAATGAGTGAATAAGTAAATGAGTAAATGAGTGAATGAGTAAATGAGAAAAAGAGAGAATGAGAAAATGAGTGTAGGGGCGCACCCTTGCGGTCGCCCTCCTTGTAATAAATGAGTGAATGTGTGAATGAGTAAACAAGTGAATGAGTGAATGAGAACATCCCGGTAGGCGATACATTGAATTTATTGAAATGAGTTAAAAGTAGATAACCCCGAATTAACGTAAGAGCAATTCGGGGCAAAAGCGTATGCAAATGATTATATTTCGGTAAACTCAATAACAATTTCAATAAATTAGTGTTAATTAGTGTAATTGGTGGCTAAATATATAAAATCTTTAATTAAAATATGTCATTAATAATCAATGTAGAATCGAAATACAAAGAACTTTTTCCTGATTTACAACTCGGATATTTGCGGGCAAAAGTTAAAGTGGAACCATCAAGCGACGATTTAAAAAATTATATGCAGGAAATATGCACAACTCTTTCTGACCAAATAACTTATGAATCTATCAGAACGATAGATGCAGTTGAAAGCATGAAAAACGTTTACAGAAAGTTAGGAAAAGACCCTAACCGTTATCGACCATCTGCTGAAAGCTTATTGCGCCGAATTGCATCACATAAAAACCTTTATAGTGTTAATAATGTGGTTGATACATTAAATTTAATTTCTGTTATTTCGGGTTTTTCAATTTGTGGTTTCGATGAAAATAAAATCGTAGGCGAAATAACATTAGGAATTGGATTAGAAAACGAGCCCTACGAAGGCATCGGACGAGGTACTCTGAACATCGAAAATTTGCCCGTTTTCAGAGATGAAATTGGCGCATTCGGAACACCAACAAGCGATTCTATTAGAACTGAAATTACTGATTCTTCTGAAAATGTGTTAATGATTTTTCCCTCATTTTCAAAAGAATTGTTACTTAAAGAAACGTTAGAACTTGGAAAAAAACTGTTGTTAGTTTTTTGTGAATTAGGGAATAAGTAAATAAGTGAATGAGTAAATGAGTGTAGGGGCGCACCCTTGCGGTCGCCCTCCATGTAGTGAATGAGTGAATGGGTAAATGAGTGTAGGGGCGCACCCTTGCGGTCGCCCTCCATGTAGTGAATGAGTGAATAAGTAAATGAGTGAATTAGTGAATGAGTAAATGAGTAAATGAGTAAATGAGTGAATGAGTAAATAAGTGAAGATGAGCATTCCGTTATGCGATGCTTTGAGCTTGTCGAAAAAGAATGCAATGCTTGGTAGAAAAATAAGTAAATGAGAGAAATCGTCATTAACCACTAACCACTAATCACTAACCACTATTTTGCGTCTTTGCGTTAAAAACGAATAAATAAACCAAATATTTTGAAATTAGAACTTTGTGCAATTGCATCGGGTAGTAACGGAAATTGCTATTATATAGGTACTTCCGACAGTGCAATTTTGATTGATGCGGGTATCAGTCAAAGGTCACTTTTATTTCGTATGGCTGAAAAAAACCTTAATCCCGAGAAAATAAAAGCAATTTTTATTTCGCACGAACATAGAGACCATATCAACGGCGCACGTGTTATTAGCAATAAAAACAAAATAAATATCTATATGACGGATGAAACCTGGAAAAGAAGTATAAGGCTATATCGCCCTAAAAATTTTCTTATATTTCAGCCGGGTGACGTTATTACTGTTGATAATTTTACTATTCACTCATTCCTCAAAAAACATAATGCAGTCGAACCGTGCAGTTTCAGAATTGAATACAAAGATATTAATATTGGCATTTTTACCGATTTAGGAACTCCATGCGAAAATGTAATCAATCAGTTTTCGAAATGTCAGGTGCTTTTTTTGGAATGTAACTACGACGAAAATCTCCTTTGGAATGGTAGATATCCTTTATTCTTAAAAAGGAGAATTGATTCTGAAATTGGACATCTATCTAATAATCAGGCATTAAAATTGATAAAAGAGCATCGAAATCCCGATTTGAAATTACTTTTTTTATCACATCTTTCGGAAGAAAACAATAACCCAGAAATTGCTTTGGCAACATTTGAAGAATTTAAAAATTGTTTTGATATTGTACTCACAAATCGAAATGGAGTAGGGGAGGTTTATAATTATTCAATTTCGGGTTGAAAAGAATGTTTTGTGATGATTTTTTAATGAGTTTTAAGCCAAATTCTTTATATCCAGAATTCCTGACTTGGCATTTGCTATTAACATAAATTACAAAGCTTTACGAAATGATACCGCAAACTAAAAATGTCTCATATTCGGAGATGTGTGTGCTAATGCAGATAATCAGATTTTTATTCTATAGGTTTTGCTTTTATTGTAAAGAAAAAAGTACTTCCTTTTTTCTTTTGTGAATCGAGCCAAATTTTGCCTCCCATTAATTCTACCAGATTTTTTGTTATTGAAAGCCCTAATCCTGTGCCTCCAACGTTCCTGTAAATACTTTCTTCTACTTTGTTAAATCTGTCAAAAATTGCGTCTTTATGTTTGTTTTCAATTCCAATTCCTGAATCTTTAACATAAAATTTGAGGAAATCGTTGTTCATAATTTCATAACCAAAAGTTATTTTGCCCGAATCGGTAAATTTTATCGCATTACTTATTAAGTTAGTGATTACTTGTTGCAACCGGAAGGGGTCGATAAGCATTTTTGGTGTATTTGGGAGAGGTGCAAGAATCATTTCAATTTTATCAGACTTACCACTTTCGTTGAGTAATTGCGTGAAAAGAGCATGAAATCCTAAAAGATGTTCGTTAAGGCTGATTTCTGTCGGTAAGATTTTTATCTGTTGTGCTTCTAATTTAGAAATATCAATAATATCGTTCAAAAGTTGCAGAAGTAGGGTACAGTTATAAGTAATATGTTTTGCAAATTCGGCTGTTTGCGGGCTAATTGTTTCGTCGACTTCATGCTCAATTAACGATGCAAAACCGTAAATTCCGTTCATTGGAGTACGTATTTCGTGAGACATATTTGCAAGGAAATCAGACTTATAATTGTCAGAATCTTCCGCTTTCTTTTTTGCTTGTGTAAGTTCGTAAACTAATTTTTCCAACTCTTCTCGATGAAAATTTAATTCCGCTTCGTTAATTTTTCGTTCTGTAATGTCAATGATAATTCCGTCACAAATAACAAATTCGTTTTCTTCTTGTGCGCTAAAACTAATACGTCTCCATTTTATATTATCTTCGGAAAAAACGATGCGAAATTCTTTATCAAAAGGTTTAAGATTGCGTAAATGTTCTTTCATAAGAGGTTTAAGTATTTCAATATCAGCCGGATGCATATATCTGAAAATGTTATCTGGTTGATTTTGTGCATCTTGGATAGGAACGTTAGTAAGGAATTCCCAATTTGAGCTTGCATAAACTAAGTGCAGATGATTAATCAATTCTTGTGTATAATTTTGGTCGTAAATGGCTGTTTTTTTAATTTGGAGTCGGAATAAACAGCCGTCGTGAATATTGTTAGCAATGGCTTGGATACGATTTTTTTCTATAAGAAGTTCGGTTTTAGCAAATTCTAGTTGGTCGGTTCGTTCTTTGACCATTATTTCGAGTTTTTCGCGATACACCTCAAGTTCTATTTCATTATGTTTACGTTGGGTAATGTCCATAATAATACCGTCCCAAATAATAAAAGTATCTTCGGAGCGGGGTCGGGAAACTATATGCAAATATCTGTCGTTGACAAGAACTTCAAAATTGAAATCAGACATTGTATTAGCACTTTGGTCAATACTCCTCATAAAAGCGGGCAGTTCGGAAGGTTTAATAGTTGCAAATACTTTTGCAATATTTGTTTTAGCAATATCGGCAGAAATTTTTGTAACACTTTCCCAAGTATCACTGACGAATGAAAGTCTCATTTGTTGGGTCTGATTATCTCTAACAAATTGAAATAGTGCGCCATCAGGAATATTATTTCCGAGCAGTTGCAAACGGTTTTTTTCACGTTCTAATTTTAGTTCTGCTTCCTTTCTTTCGGTGATATCGACAATTGTACCGTCGGCAACAATCAGATGCTCTTCGCAGTACGGACGGGCAGATGTCATTAACCAACGAAGTTTTCCATTGGTAATAACGCGTATTTCTTCATAAATAAAGTTTAATGTGCGGGCAGAATTTTCAATTGCTTGCATAATTTTTGGAAAATCATCGGGATGTATTGCTGCAAAGACTGCGTTTATATCGCTCATTGCCACTGCGTTAGGAACACCCGTAACAGTTTCCCAAGAGCCGCTTACATAAGAAAAATGCCATTGATGTGTTTCTGTATCTCCAACAAATTGATAAAGAGCAACATCGGGTAAATTATTGCCAAGTACTTCCAAACGTTTCTTTTCTTTTTCTAATTTAAGTTCTGCTTCTTTGCGCTGTGTAATATCTAAAATAGCGCCGTCTGAAACTATCAAATCGCCATCGAAACGATGTTGTGAGGAAATTTGTAGCCAACGAATTTGTCCATTCACAAAAAAACGAACTTCAGCAGAAAAATTGTCCATTGTTTTTATGCTATTGTTGACGTTTTGGATAAATAGTGGTAAATCCTCTGGATGCATCGAAGCAAAAACGTTGTTGATATCATTCAAAGCCTCTTCTTCAGAAATTCCCATCACTTTTTCCCATGTCCCGCTAACGTATGATAATTGCCAATAGTTAGTTTCAATATGGTTGGTAAATTGGTAAAGAACGACATTAGGAAGGTTATTTCCTATGGTCTGCAAACGCTCTTTTTCTAACAAAAGTTTTTGTTTGTCGGGCAAATTATCGAAGGCGTTTATCCATTCGTTTGAAATCTCTTTGCCGCTTATTTCAGTTGTTTTCATATTATTTGATGATTTATGAAACTGCAAAAGTAGATATATTTTTTGAAATTCAAACTATAAGTTACAAAAATATTTTTTGCATTTTACATTTTATTCTTAAAAATTTATCTATTTTTGTAATATTATTTTCGATTTTATAAATGCAAAAAACAGATAATTATGGGAAAATTAAAAATCATTGCTATCGTGGGTTCATTGCGGAGTAATTCTTTTCATCGTCAATTAGCAATCGAAGCGGGTCGGTTACTCGGAGATAGTGCCGAATTGGAACTATTAGATTTCAGCGATGTTCCGCTGTTGAATCCTGACTTTGAATATCCTGCACCAGATGCGGTAAAGCGAGTGCGAGATATAGTTAAATCTGCAAACGGAATATGGTTTTTTTCACCCGAATATAACCATTTTTTCTCGGGTGCTCTCAAAAACCTTATCGATTGGTTGTCAAGACCTATTAGCGAAAGCAAGCCGCAAGTGCTGAGGAATAAACCGGCTGCCGTCAGTGGACTTTCGCCCGGAATGTCAGGTTCTGTTGTTGCTCAAGATCATCTTGTGTCGCTTATTAGTGTTCTGAATATGAAAGTTATGAACCAACCGAGAGTAGCGATTCCCAACGTAATGCAGCAAATTGATACAAACGGACGTTTGTCGCTAAATCCCATTAGTTTTAATTTTTTAGAAACACAAGCGAAGGCTTTTGTCACTTTTATTCAAAACAATTTGAAATAATTTGTTTTTGAAACGCTAATATATTTTTTCAGGTCATTGGGGATATAGGGACGATTATCAAACAGCAGTGAAAAAATGATTGACAAAATGCCAGCAGATAACACCAAGGTTTTAGTTGTGTCGTTAGCACAAACAATGAAAACACTATTGAACGAAACCGACTTGGTCCGCACAACAGGTTTAATTACACAATAAAGTTTGGGAAAGCAAGGATTCTCAATGAGTTACTTCGATGACTTCTTTTTAATTAACTGCGGAATTTAGCCTACAGTTATTCATGAATAATACAAAACTAAATTCACACCCCACGAAACGAAAAGAAGAACAAATAATAATATTTTGTATGGTAACTTTATCTTTGAGTTTATAAAAGGAAAAAAAGTTTCTTTTCTTCTGATTAAGTCAACCGCAAGCCAAACTATTGAAATAACAACGGCGATTGTAAAAGGGATTGATAAAATGTTATGATAAATAGATGCGATGAAATTTCCTTTAAATATTTCGCGAGCTGCTTTCCCCATACCGCAACCTGGGCAGGGGATACCCGTAATCGTTTTAAAAAAACAGAAAAACTTATAATTTGTAAACTTGAGGAGTAAAAAAAACACTAAATACCCACCAACAATTGAACCAATTGCCAGCAAGTATTTAGCATAAAAGTTTTTCAGCGATTTAAACTGCAACTTGACAAAATTTTTGGTAATTGTATTCTTTGGTTTTGTTCGTGATTGTAAACCAATCGATAATTGTCCAAATACCAGCTCCACCACAGGTAAGAAGTTTTGCAACTCCAAGTCCTGTTTCGCCAAGCATAAACCTGTCAACTCCCCAGGCACCAACAAACAACGAAATGATTAACATCGTTGTCGGATTTTTATAATCAACTGATTGAACGACAGGCAATTTGCTGTCGTCTAATTTTGAAAGTTGGTCTCTAACCAACATTAATCTTTCGGATGGAAATCTTTCACCTACCGAAGAAACGAACATGTCTACTCTACTTTGTTCCATGATTTTATCCCTATTTTTTGTGTCGGGCGCAACTTCTATTTATTAATAAACTATTTAATCCATTGTAATTCAACATATTTTGAAATGCAGAACTTCTGCAAAATATTTCGCAAATTTAATGCAGCAATTAATTTTTACCTAATTATTTTGTTGTTGTTTTTACTACAATTTGTTGTATATTTTACCACAAACTGTGGTAATGTTACCACAGTTTATTATTTAACCTACATTATTCATAAGAAATGCAAATATCTTTCAACCACAAAGGAACACAAAAAATAACTGAAAACTGATTTTCTATTAAGGTTGTTTTGTAAAATAAATAAGGTAAAAAATAAGGTTAATAACTATAAACTATAAAACTATAAAACTATAAAACTATAAAACTATAAACTCCTTATTCACTCATTTACTCATTTACTCATTTACTCATTTACTGAAAACTGAAAACTGGCTAAATTATATTTTTATGAAAAAATTTAAAAAATTTAATAATTTTAACAAAAAAATATTTTGGATTCAAAAATTTTTTGTAATTTTGAATTTTATTTCCAACAAAAAGTTTAAGAAAAATTAATATTTTGATTTATGACAAAAAAGATTTTAGTAGCTGTAATTCTTGCAGTTTTAGTATGTTCTTGCGCAAGCAAACGCAAAGGAACCACTCGATTTGACGACAATATTTCTCCTTACGTAAAAGAAGAGCAGACTTCTCCTTATGTAAAAGAAGAGCAGACTTCTCCTTATATAAAAGAAGAAGTAACAGTTCGCGAAGAGAAAGTAAAAACAATTGACGAAGAAGATGTCATTTACGATTTTTATGTGATTATCGGGTCGTTCAAAGTAGTTGATAATGCCCGTAAATTTCGTACCGAACTAACCGAAGAAGGTTTTAAACCTGTTGTTTTGGAAGGTGAAAACGACTATTATCGTGTTTCAGTTGGCTCGTTTAACGACGAAAATGCCGCAAGAACAAGAATCAGACAAATTAGAAATAATTACGAAAAATACAGCGACGTGTGGCTGTTAATTAGAAAAAAATAACAAATATTTAAAGATGTATATACCAATAAAATTGACCGACAATATCTTTTATGTCGGCGTAAACGACAGACGTACAGCACTTTTCGAAAACCTTTTACCCATCGAAAAAGGCGTTGCATACAATTCATATCTTATAAAGGATGAAAAGGTTGCACTGATTGATACTGTTCACATCAATCACGTGGATAAATTTCTGAAAAAAATTGAAACAATTATAGGCAACCGACCTATTGATTATCTGATAATCAATCACGTAGAACCAGACCATGCTGGCTCTATTAAAATTATTTCAAAATTATATCCTAATATAAAATTTGTTGGCAACAAAAAAACTGTTGGAATGATTGAAGGATATTTTGGAATAAAAGAAAATGTTGAGGAAGTTCATGATGCCCAAACCCTCAAACTTGGACAAACTAATTTACAGTTCTTTACAATTCCAATGGTACATTGGCCCGAATCCATGGTTACATACAATAAAGATGAAAAGATTCTTTTTTCGTCGGATGCTTTTGGTACTTTTGGCACGTTAGACGGTGGAATTTTTGATGACGAAATGGATTTTCTAATGTTTGAGGAAGAAATGCGTAGATATTATTCTAACATTGTAGGCAAATATGGCAGCCCCGTACAAAAGGCATTTGAAAAACTCTCAACAATAGAAATAAAGATGGTTGCATCCTCGCATGGTCCAATTTTACGAAATCATATTACCGATGTTTTGAGTTGGTACAATAAGTGGAGTCTACAAGAAACTGAGAAAGGGGTTGTAATTGCTTATGCTTCAATGTATGGCAACACCGAAGATATGGCAGAAACAATAGCACGAAAACTTGCAGAAGATGGCATTAAACATATAAAAATTTATGATGTATCAAAAACTCATGCTTCTTATATTATTTCCGATATTTTCAAGTATAAAGGTCTAATTCTTGGAAGTCCAACATATAGTAACGAACTACATCCAAATATGGAATCATTGGTTTCGAGACTATCGCATATCGGAATAAAAAATCATTACATCGGAATTTTCGGTTCATGTACGTGGGCAGGGGCTGCAGTAAGAAAACTTAAAGAATTTGCCGCAAAAGTTGAGTGTGAATTAGTAGGAGAACCCGTTGAAGAAAAACAAGCACTTAAAGAAGAAAAATATCATGCATGTCGCAATTTAGCGTCTGCAATGGCTAAAAGGTTGCAATCTTAACTGAATGCGGTTTAGATTAGAAATCAGGTTCAGCATAAAATAAGAGACAGGTTGTAAATCAAAAGTTTACAACCTGTTTTTAATTAATATCCACAAAAAGAAACGAACAAATCAATATTCGTCTTCATTGAAAAAGAAATCATCTTTGCTAGGATAATCTGGCCAAATATCTTCGATACTTTCATAAATATCGCCTTCATCTTCAATTTCTTGCAGATTTTCGATAACCTCTAAAGGAGCGCCCGAGCGCATTGCATAGTCAACTAATTCTTCTTTAGTGGCTGGCCAAGGGGCATCCTCCAATTTAGCAGCTAATTCAAGTGTCCAATACATATTCTTAATTATTAAATTTATTTTCAATATTCGATAAAAATCGTCCTAATACAAACAAAAAATCAGATAACCTATTGATATAGGCTATAATAGGTTTTTCAATGGAATTTTCTGAAACGACTGCGCAAATTCTTCGCTCCGCTCTCCGACAAATTGTTCGTGCCATGTTACATTGAGCCTCAATAGGATTATCACCCGGAATTAGAAAGTTATTCAATTTAGGTAACAATTTTTCCATTCGGTCGATTTCTGTTTCCAAAAAACCTGTTTCGGTTTCATAATTCTGTAAATTACTTTGGGTATTTTCTGATGTTTCAGAAGCAAGCGAAGCTCCTATTATAAATAGAAACTTTTGTATCCTAAAAATATTTTGTTTTGAAATATCATCCAAAGGTGATGAGCGCAAAATTCCTAACGAAGCACACAATTCATCCAATGTTCCGTAGGCTTCAATTCGTGGATTATCTTTTTCTACACGTTTTCCGCCAATAAGTCCGGTCGTACCTTTATCTCCCTTACGGGTATATATTTTGCCTCTACTCATTTTTTTACTTAAATTTTGTAATTTTTTCATTTCTTTCGTCAGATTCAATCACTCCATCTCGTAACCTAATAATCCTGTGTGCGTGGCGGGCGATATCTTCTTCATGTGTAACAAGAATAATTGTGTTTCCGCCGGCGTGAATATCATTAAAAAGTTTCATAATATCAATTGATGTTTTAGAATCTAAATTTCCGGTAGGCTCGTCAGCCAAAATAATAGCGGGGTCGTTGATAAGCGCTCGTGCAACTGCAACTCGTTGTCGTTGTCCGCCAGATAGTTCGTTAGGTTTATGCGTCATTCGGTCGTTTAATCCAACGTCTCTCAAAGTATTTTCACCTCGTTTAATACGTTCATGTTTTTCGATACCACCATAAACCAAAGGGAGCATAACATTTTCTAATGCAGTATATTGGTGCAATAAATTAAAAGTTTGAAACACAAAACCAATCTCTTTATTTCTAATTTCGGCTAATTTTTCGTCAGTTAAATGGCTGACATCGTTTCCATTAAGGACATATTTTCCTGAAGTAGGGGTATCTAATGCACCAATAATGTTCATCAAAGTAGATTTGCCCGAACCAGACGGACCCATAATGGCAACATAATCGCCTTGTTCTATTTGAGTAGTCACGCTACGTAATGCGTGAACTTCCTGATTACCAACCTGATAAATTTTGCTTATCCCTTCAATTTCTATTACATTCTGGCTCATCTTTTTATAGTAAAATTATTTTTTTTAATAATACGTATGATTTATATATATTATTGTATTTTTCAAAAAAAATTTTTTATAACCTTAAACCATACATTATTCATATTATTTTTTTAACGCAAAGTCGCAAAGTAGAGAATGCAAAGAACGCTAATTAAGTAAGAAGAGAATCCCTCATTAGAAGAAATATTTTATTGTGAATATTTTTAATCTACATTTGTTGGCAGATAAAATAGAGGCAAAATAAAATATTTGGTTCTTTTGAACGTTAAATAACTTTAAAAATCTTTGATAATATGAAATCTGATAACTAATAACTAATAATCAAATGAAAACCATAACTCACACAGATTCAGCATTTATTGAAAATATAATTAATAGTTGCGACATCTGTTTTGTCGGAGTTGTAACGGCAACAAATAGTCCTTACGTTATTCCAATGAATTTCGGATATTTCGACAAAACACTCTATCTTCACAGTTCGCCCGAGGGGCGCGTGATTGATTGTCTGAACCATAATCCCAATATTTGTGTTACATTTTGCCAGGAAAACAAATTAGTTTGTCAGAATCCCGAAGTGGCATGCAGTTACAGAATGAAATCGACAAGCGTTATAGCCTTCGGTAAAGTTTCATTCGTTAATGATATCGAAGAGAAACGTAATGCCCTTAATATCATTATGAAACACTATTCTGATAAAAATTTTAATTTTGGCGATCCAGCACTTAAAAACGTTAAAATTTGGACAGTTTCCATTGAAAGTATTGGTTGTAAAGAATTTGGAGCACCGCATTGAAAATAGTGAATAAGTGAATAAGTGTAGGGGCGCACCCTTGCGGTCGTCCACATTGTAGTGAATAAGTGAATGAGGGAATAAGTGAATGAGTGTAGGGGCGCACCCTTGCGGTCGTCCACATTATAATAAATGAGAGAATGAGGGAATGAGTGAATAAGTGAATGAGTGTAGGGGCGCACCCTTGCGGTCGTCCACCTTGTAATAAAAAAATAAGTAAATGAGTGAATGAGTGTAGGGGCGCACCCTTGCGGTCGTCCACCTTGTAATAAAAAAATAAGTAAATGAGTGAATAAGTGTAGGGGCGCACCCTTGCGGTCGTCCACCTTGTAGTGAATAAGTGAATGAGTGAATGAGTGAATGAGTGTAGGGGCGCACCCTTGCGGTCGTCCACCTTGTAGTGAATGAGTGAATAAGTTTCACCTTATTTTCTCTACAAAACAACTTTAGTAGCAGTAATTTGTGGCTAAAAAATATAAAGCAGATGAAATCAATTCAATTCAATTTATGAACAATTCAGACAACCAATTATTAGGTTACTCAAAAGCAACTTCTTTGTGTGCAACACGCGAATATTGCCAATTTGACATCAAAGAAAAACTCTTTTCGTGGGGTATTGACATTGAAACAAGCGAAAAAATAATAGCCCAGTTAATTGAAGAAAAGTTTATAGACGAAAACCGATATGCCTCATTTTATGCAAGAGATAAGTTTAAATTTAATGGGTGGGGAAAAATAAAAATTATTTGGAACCTTAGATTAAAAAAAATACCCGAAACAATTATTCAAGAAGCAATTAGTACAATAGACTCAGATGAGTACGAAAACAAACTATTTGATTTACTGAAAGAAAAATCACGTAAAATAAATAATCCCGAGTCAGAAAAAAATAGAGCTGCATTATTAAGGTTTGCACAATCCCGCGGATTTGATACTTATGAAGCCCTAAGAGTCATTAGAAAATTGAAATGATTGTTTGTATAATAATGATACTTAAAGATTTGATGAAATAATTCGATTCATCCGAGGCACTTAGCCTCCATTATTCATAATATTTTTTTAACGCAAAGCCGCAAAGTTGAGAACGCATTAATAGTTTTCAGTTTTCAGTTTTCAGTTATTTTTGTGTTCCTTTGTGGTTAAAAGATATTTTCATTTCTTAGGAATAATGCAAGTTAGGTTGTTAATACAAACAAAAAGTAATGTTTTATTTACGAAACATAAAAAATTTTTTCCATAAAGTAGTGAAAAAAATAGTATCTTTGCACCCAATTTCAATCAAATAAAATGGCACATAAATCTGGTTTTGTTAGTATAGTGGGTAATCCAAACGTTGGTAAATCTACTCTTTCTAATTTATTTGTTGGAGAACGACTTTCGATTATTACCTCCAAAGCACAAACAACGAGGCATAAAATTTTTGGAATTGTTAATGAAGACGATTATCAAATAGTTTTTTCTGATACTCCCGGAGTATTGGTACCTGCCTACAAACTACAAGAATCTATGCTTAAATATAGTAAATCAGCAGCAAAAGAAGCTGATATAATTCTTTTTATAACAGATACAATTGAAAAACCGGGCAAAAATGAAAATTTTATTAATGACGTTTCAAAATCAGATGTACCTGTTCTTTTGGTTATCAATAAAATAGATATTTCTTCGCAAACAGAATTAGATAAATTAGTAGATATATGGAAACATCTTTTGCCTAAATCAGAAATTTTTCCCGTATCGGCACTAACAAAATTTAATACGGACAATCTCTACAAAAGAATAATTGAGTTACTTCCTGAGTCGCCACCATATTTTGATAAAGATGCGCTTACCGACAAGCCCGAACGTTTTTTTGTATCAGAAATAATTCGTGAAAAAATCCTTTTATTCTATCAAAAAGAGATACCATATTCAACCGAAGTAGAAATAGAACATTTTAAAGAAACGCCTAAATTGGTTGATATAAGGGCAGTTATCCATGTTGCACGAGAATCACAAAAAGGAATTATAATTGGGCATCAAGGGAAAGCGCTCAAAAAACTTGGTACAGAAGCACGAAAAGATATAGAAATATTTTTAAATAAAAAAGTATTTTTGCAACTATTTGTTAAAGTGAGCAAAGATTGGCGAGACAAAGAAATTTCATTAAAAAATTTTGGATACGAATAATTAAAAATAATAATTTTATGGGAAATATAGCAGCAATAATAGGTCGTCCAAATGTTGGAAAATCGACATTATTTAACCGTCTTGTTGGAAGTCGTACTGCTATTGTGGATGAGATTAGCGGTGTTACACGCGACCGCCTCTATGGAAAATGTGAATGGAACGGAGTTACTTTTTCGGTTGTTGATACAGGCGGGTATGCTACAAATTCTGATGACGACTTTGAGGAAGATATCCGAAATCAAGTCTTAATTGCAATTGAAGAGGCTGATATATTGCTTTTTATGGTTGATGTTACAACAGGGATAACAGATTATGACGAGGCAGTTGCAAATATTATCCGAAAATCAGGAAAAAAAACCTTTGTAATTGTAAATAAAGTAGATAACAATTTACAAATCCCCGAAGCGGCGCAATTTTATGCGTTAGGATTGGATAATCTATTTACAGTTTCGTCAATAAATGGCGCAGGAACGGGTGATTTATTAGACGAATTAGTCGCACAACTACCCAAAAAAGTTCTACTTAATGAAGATGAGCAAGAGGAACAACTTCCCCGTTTTGCAATAGTTGGTCGTCCTAATGTGGGAAAATCATCAATTATTAATGCTTTTATGGGCGAAGAACGTAATATTGTAACGCCAATTCCAGGAACAACCCGCGATAGCATTGATACGAGATACAATAAGTTTGGACACAATTTTTATTTAGTTGATACAGCAGGAATCCGCAAAAAAGCAAAAGTTCACGAAGATTTAGAATTTTATTCGGTTATGCGTGCAATTAAAGCAATTGAAAATTCCGATGTCGTTGTTTTAATGATAGATGCCACTCGCGGAATGGAATCACAAGACCAAAAAATATTCGGACTCATAGAAAAAAATAGAAAGGGAGTTGTTGTTGTTGTAAATAAGTGGGATTTAGTTGAAAAAGAAAAGAATACAATAAAAACTTTTGAATCAGAAATAAGAAAAAAAACAGCACCTTATGTAGATTATCCGCTAATTTTTTCGTCAGCAATAACAAAACAAAGAATATTTAAAATTTTGGAAGAGGCAGTAAAAGTTGAACAAAACCGGAATATAAAAATTACAACATCGCAACTGAATAATTATATGCTACCCATAATTGAAAATACTCCTCCTCCCGCAGCCAAAGGGAAATATATTAAAGTCAAATATATCACACAATTACCGGGTAAGCCGCCTTCATTTGCGTTTTTCTGCAATTTGCCACAATATATTAAAGAACCTTATAAAAGGTTTTTAGAGAACAAATTACGCGAAAAATGGGACTTATCGGGTGTGCCAATTAATATTTTTATGAGGAAAAAATAAGAAAAAATTTTTATTTGAAATATTTTGACTGATAAAGAAAGAAACGTAAGTAAGATTGTGGAACAATAATACAATATTTTCTTATTAAATACGTTAAAATATTCAAAAATGATTTAGAGTATTGTAAAACAAACCATATTTCAGTAATTTATGGAACAATTATCACAGAAACGGGAACTTGACAAAGAAATTCAAAATAAAGTACTCTACTTTGCATTTATGATTACAACGTTTGCACGCACTTATAAAATGAATAAGCAAAAAGCTTATTTGTATTTGGAAAAATATGGCGGGTTGA
This sequence comes from Marinilabiliaceae bacterium, assembly GCA_009777175.1. Lineage (GTDB taxonomy): Bacteria > Bacteroidota > Bacteroidia > Bacteroidales > Marinilabiliaceae > WRMI01. Next base: position 8,579 of record WRMI01000011.1, on the reverse strand, counting down.
ATTTTCTTAACGAGCATTGGTGGGCATTACACACTGATAATACTTTTTGGGCAGTCAGAGATTTATATGAGGTTTGTTATGAAAATGGAGGATTAAAATGAAAGTATATCACGGCAGTTACATAGAAATTAATGAAATAGACCTCTCGAAATGCAAAACAGGAAAAGATTTTGGCAAAGGGTTTTATGTTACCAATATTCTTTCACAAGCAGAAATGTGGGCTTCAAGAAAGAGTAGGAAAGGAAAAGGATTTGTTACCGAGTTTGAATTTGACGAATTTTTCTTTGAAGAAGACCTTGTAAACGTATTGCGTTTTGATAATTATACAGAAGAATGGCTTGATTTTGTGGTTGCTAATCGGAAAAATAAGTCAAGGAAAGTACAAGCGCATGAATATGATATTGTTGAGGGACCCGTTGCCAACGATGATATAGCAACACGAATCAGTGACTATTTGATTGGTAATATCACAAAAAAACAATTTTTAATAGACCTCACTTACAAAGAACCATCGCATCAAATATGTTTTTGTACCTTACAATCTTTACAAGCACTAGAATTACAGAAAGGTAAGATAGATAGCAAAATTTTTCATACAGATAATGAAATATTGCAAGCTTTGATGATCGACTTTGGGTTAGCGCAAACGGAAGCCGCCGACAAATATTACAAATCAAACACATACTCTAAAATAACCGATGAAAGCACTAGTTTTTACAAAAAAACTTGGCAAGAAATCTATAAAATATTAAAAATAGAATTAGAAAATTAATGTCACTTTTAAAAATAAAACAATCTTATCATTGGTTAGGAAAAAATAATTGTATGAAATTTAAGTATTTAACAACATTGATTCTTTGGATAATTGCAATTGCCTTCGGATTTTCCCAATCTCGTTTTTCAAAACATCAATTAGAATCAGATTTGGACAATCTTTATTCGGTTATATATGACATACATCCCGATATGTTTGCCGTGATGTCAAAAGAGAATTTTGAAAAAGAATTTGATAAAATAAAATCAAATCTGAAAGATTCATTGACCGATTTCGATTTCTTTGTAAAAGTAGCACCACTTATTCATGACTTAGAAGACGGGCATACTGCTTTAAGACCGCCCTATTATTTATTGCCTCCATTGGAAACAGATATATTTTTAGAGACATTTCCGTTCAAATTATTGATGAATCCACAAGATACATCATTAATCGTTATGAAAGATTTTTCAGGAATAGAACCAATTATTCCCGATGGAAGTCGTATTACGCAAATTAATAATTATTCTGATAAAGAAGTGATATCTAAACTGTTAAAATATGTTAGCGGAGAAAAAATTGCTTTCAGAATGATTATGTTTAACAATTATTTTTCAATAGTACCATCTGTAATTCTACCTGTAATTTGTGAAACTTCGGTTTTTACCATAAATTACAACATTAACTGCATTGAGCATTTAAAGACTGTTAAATCAATTCCTGCTAATGATATTAAAGAACATTTTATTCCGCAAGAACAATCTGATATGCTTGGAAATCAGCCAAATTACAGGTTTGAAATAAACAAAGAACATCATACTGCAATTGTGCGATTCGACAGTTTTGACCTGAATAACTATTTATATACCTTTTTAGATTCAACTTTCAATGTTATAAATGAAATGAATATCAACAATCTGATTATTGATTTACGTTATAATGGAGGAGGTAATTCAAGGGTAGGCGATGAGTTTTTCCAATATATTTCAAAAGTTCCATTTGAACAATATGGTAAGACGTATGTAAAAGTTAGTGACGTTCTTAAAGAATGGGAACCAGAAGAATATGGTGACAAAGAAACTTCATCGATTATTATCTTTGAGGTTGATGAATTGACACCTTTGCGTGAAAATCCTTTGCGTTATAACGGAAATACATATCTATTAACAAGTACAGACACATTTTCATCGGCAACAGATTTTGCGTGGGCATTTCAATATTTTAAAATGGGAACAATCATAGGCGAAGAAACCGGTGGCTTGATAGTATGTTTCGGCGATATGATGGGATTTAATCTTGACAATACAAATTTACATTTCGGAGTTTCTTTCAAAAAATTCTATGGTTATGGTGCTACTGACGAAAATACTCACGGCGTAATTCCTGACATTAATCTACCCGCTGAAAAAGCCATGGAAAAAGCATTTGAGTTGATTAAAAATAATACTTTATGACATTTGCCTCCCCATTAATCCACGGAAAACTTATAAAAAGATACAAACGGTTTCTTGCTGACATTCAATTAGATGACGGCTCAATTGTTGTTGCACACTGTACAAATAGCGGCTCAATGAAAAGTTGTCTTGAAACAAATGCTGAAGTTTATTTGTCAAAATCTAATAATCTCAACCGAAAAACAAAATTTACATGGGAGATGATAAAAATTAACGATAAATGGGTGGGTATCAATACATTAAATCCAAATATTATTGCTGCTCAAGCAATTTCAAATAAGGAAATCCCCGGACTTGATATGTATGATAAAGTAACACGTGAAGTTAGATTTGGTGAAAGTCGTTTAGATATTTTGGCTGAAAATAGTTTTGAAAAGTGCGCCATTGAGGTAAAAAATGTGACTCTTAAAGAGGGTAGATTTGCTCTCTTCCCCGATGCAAAAACTGAACGCGGATTAAAACATTTAAAAACATTAATGCAACTTAAACAAAATGGCAAACGTGCCGTTATGCTCTACATTATCCAAAGAATTGACGTTGAAATATTTGCACCCGCTCACGAAATTGACCCAGAATATGCTCAAACTCTTATTGAAGCAGAAAAAAATGGCGTTGAAATTTTTCCTGTTCAGGTAATTGTAACTCCCGAAAAAATTGAAATTTTGAAAAAAATTAATTATCAATTATGCACCTTAAACACCTCAATATCATAAACTATAAGAATATCAAAACCGTAGAACTCGATTTTTTGGAAGGTATTAATTGTTTTGTAGGTAATAACGGTGCGGGAAAAACAAACCTGCTTGATGCTATTTATTATTTATCGTTCTGTAAAAGTTGTTTTAATTCCACTGAAAATCACCTTATTAATCATAATGAAGATTTTTTTGTAATTCAAGGCGAATACCAAAGAAATGACTCTGAAGAATCAATATATGCTGGGTTTAAGCGTAACCAAAAAAAACAATTTAAAAGAAATAAAAAAGAGTATTCAAAATTGTCCGAACATATTGGATTGTTACCTATTGTTATGGTTTCACCTGCCGATGAGCGTTTAATCGTTGAAACAAGCGAACAAAGAAGAAAATATATTGATAGCGTTATTTCACAATTCGACAAAACATATTTGGAATATCTAATTCAGTACAATCGCGCATTAACACAGCGGAACACACTTCTAAAAAATTGGAAAGAAACAAAAGGAAATATTTTTTCACAATTAGAGCTTTGGGATAAACAATTAGCAACAATAGGTAGTGTAATTTTTGATAAAAGAGCAAAATTTATTCAAGAGATAATTCCCGTTTTTCAAAAATATTATTCCTCCATTTCGGCAGAAGAAGAAGTTGTAAATATTATTTATCATTCTCATTTTCAAAATAAAAACTATATTTCGCTACTTTCAGAAAATCGCGAACGAGATTTAAATTTAGGATATACAACAACAGGTATTCATCGAGACGACTTAGAACTTCTTTTGAACGGCTATTCTGTCCGCAGTTTCGGCTCGCAGGGGCAGAAAAAATGTTTTTTAATTGCACTTAAATTTGCGCAATTCGACTTTTTACACACCCAAAACGGATTTGCACCATTATTGCTTTTAGACGATATTTTTGATAAATTAGACAAACAAAGAGGTACAAACCTCATTAATATTACTGCACAAAAGCAATTTAAACAAATATTTATTACCGATACACAAAAGGAAAGACTCATCAATGCCGTTAAAAATACGGGAAAAGAATTCTCTCTTTTTGAAGTAAATGAAGGGAGTATTTTATTCAATTGATAAAAAAGTTTTGTTAATTTTTGCCCTACTAACCACTAATTTACGGCATATAATGCTCATTAATTGATTGGACAGCACCTGATTTAGTTGTGGAAAGATTTACTAATATTGCATAATCTTTTTCAACCAAATGCTGTTTGAACCTTTCTTGGCTAACATCAACAAACTGAACAACCATATCAGTGTTATAGTCGTAGACTATAATCTGGTATGTGGTTTCGTTGTTGGTTGTAATCGACTTCCAATCTTCTACTTCGTTGTGAAGGATAAAATCTTCAAAGATATCTTCGTGGTCGTAACCGTATTTTTTCATAGTTTCGGTATCGTTTCCCTTTATCCACAACACTTCGTCGAACAATAGTTGTAGGTTACCATTTGGGGTATTAGATTCAAATTTTATATACCCCATAATAGTTTTAACATCAGTATCTACATCAGTTTTGCTATCTTCTGATACAATTTCTGTATCGTTCTCGTCTGCAACGCTATTTTGTTGCTGCGAGTTCCTTTGTTTACATCCTGTTATTAGACTTATTACTACCATAACAGTTAAAAATACTTTGATTTTTTGCATATTTAAAAATTTTTGTGAGGGTTGTTGCCCTCGGATTAATTTTATTATTATTTTTTTAGCCATTAATTTCACTAATTTACACGAAATTTCTTTGTGTTCCTTTGTGTATTTCAATAATTTCAATAACCTAAACCTTTGTGTTCCTTTGTGGTTAGATTTTCTACCACGAAGGCGCACAAAGGTTGTTCACAAAGTCGCACGAAGGTTATTTTTTCAAAATTTTAATTGTTTCGTTGCCAATTTTTAGGAAATATATTCCAGTTGGCAGGTGCGAAATGTCCATTTCCAAGGTTGCACGTTTCACGGTGCACGGTTCACGGTGGACAATGCGACCGGTTATGTCATATATTTCCACAGCCCCGTCATGCTGAACTTGTTTCAGTATCCCTTTGTTTTGAGGGGATTGCGGGTCAAGCCCGCAATGACGCACAAAAAACTTGCCACTCGTAGGATTTGGATAAACCTGCAATTTTGAAAGTTCATTGCCATTAATTCCTACTGTGCCGATGTAAATTGATAATACCTGTGTTGCGTTGCCTGTATTGTTGCTGGCTCTTACAGTAAAAGTAAATGTTCCTGCAACGGATGGAATACCTGATATTTCACCTGTGGCGCTGTTAAGGTTTAAACCGCTGGGTAAACTGCCTGAAGTTATTATCCAAGTATAAGGCGGATTACAGGATATATCAAGCGTTTGGCTATATGCCACATTTATTGTACCATTGGGCAAAGATGTGGTAGTTATAAATACAGGGTCTGTTGTAATTAATAACGCAGACGAAGCATTTCCAGCAAAATAATTTTCACTTTCGGCAGCGCGGGCAAAGATAAAATATTGAGTATCAGCATTTAAATCCTCAAAAACATTTGATATTTGCCAATCATTTGGATTTGTCGGCGGTACATTGGAAAAATTACGTGCATACTCTATACCCTGACCCGTAACTGGCTCTGATATAGGATTAACAGTTATACTGCTACAAGTTTTACTTTGAACGGTTGGCATTGCAACCAATGCACCTGCTGCTTTTGTAATTTCAAAATATGCGGCAATAAATGTCAAAATGTAATTATTACTTGCTGTTAAAGTGCCTTGATTTATAGGATAAAAACCTACATCCTCGCCGGTTTCACGACTTAAAACGCCGCTCAAAACATCCGTACCAATTAAGCTCGGCACAACTGTATATTCAAAAATTGGGTCATTTTCACCGTACACTTTGCTTTGTCCCGCGGTGGCGAGGATATTCAGGGCAAGAGGGACAATTTCGAAATTGTCGGGTACAAAGGTTATGTTGTAGTTGTTGCCTGCCGTTAACGTTCCTTGGTTTATTGCATAAATACCAACATTTTCACCTGTTGCACGACTTAAAACGCCGCTAAAATCATCTGTGCCAATTAAATCGGGGACAACTGAAAATTCAAAAACAGGGTCATTTTCTCCGTAAACTTTGCTTTGGTTTGGGGTTACAAGGACAGTAATGTTAAGAGGGACAATTTCGAAATTGGCGGGTACAAAGGTTATGTTGTAGTTGTTGCCTGCGGTTAACGTTCCTTGGTTTATTGCATAAATAGCAACATCCTCGCCGGCTTCACGACTTAAAGCACCGCTAAAATCATCCGTACCAATTAAATCGGGCTCAAAAGTATATTGAAAAATTGGGTCATTTTCGCCGTAAACTTTTGTTTGTCCTGCGGTGGCAAGGACGGTAATGTTAAGAGGGACAATTTCGAAATTGGCGGGGACAAAAGTTATGTTGTAGTTGTTGCCTGCCGTTAACGTTCCTTGGTTTATTGCATAAATAGCAACATCCTCGCCGGCTTCACGACTTAAAGCGCCGCTAAAATCGTCCGTACCAATTAAATCAGGCACAAAAGTATATTCAAAAACAGGATCATTTTCACCGTAAACTTTGCTTAGACCTGCCGTAGCAGTTACTGTTATTGGCAAAGCATCTATCGAAATTGTAAATTCTTTTTCATCAAAACCAGCAAAGCTTTCTGCTGTAATTGAAAAGTTATAAATACCTGTTTCAGTGGGCGTACCGTAAATTTCTCCATCTTCGGACAGCGCCAAACCTGTCGGCAGACCATTCTCATTATCAGTTAAATACCATATAAATGAAAAAGGCAAACTACCTGTTGCAGATAATGCAAAGTTGTAAACAGTACCAAAAGTGCCATTTGGCAAAGCTGAAGGAGTTGTTATAGTCGGAGGAATAGCCGTTTGTCCACCACCGCCCCAGTTGGTGTGAATATAATCAAGATCTAAAAAACAAGCACTATTACTAAAAGTTTCTCGGTTAGCGGTGGGAAAAGAATTGCCATTTATAATGGAAGATGCTAATCGTGTTTGAGTAGAGGCATTTCCTAAGTCGTAAAAAGTTCTTGAAAAAACACCAATTTTATCTAATTCAGTTTGGGACAAAAGAGGGAATTTAAAAATATTATTGACTTCAAAGGAAGTGCCTAAACAGCCACGAAACATCGAGGCTGCAAAATTGTATCCTACTGCAGTAATTCCGCTTGGCAAATTAAATATGTCATTCATTGAAAATGAATTGCCAGAACAATCAAAAAACATATCCGATGCGAAATTGTCCCCCACTGAAGTAATGCTGCTTGGTAAGTTAAAAATCTCGTTCATAGAAAAGGAAGCGCCTAAACAACCACGAAACATAGAGGCAGAAAAATAGTCACCTACGGTAGTTATATTATTCCAATCGCTGTTAAAAGAAAAAAACTCTCCTATTGTAATTTCGGTGCATCCAAAAAAAGTATAAGCCCATTCATGAGAGGTGGGTGCTGTTCCTGCATCAAGTTGCGCTTGTGTGCGAGTCATTAACGGGGTAATGGGAGATAAAACTTTGGTTAACATATCTTTATTAGATTGGATGTTTGCTCCACTTGTAGTATAAAAAAACCCAAAAGCGGCAAACCAAGCATCTGTTGAACCGTTTGGCGTTATGGTTATGATATAAACCCCAGATGTTATATAAGTGTGGGGGATGCCTGCGCTAAAATCGTTGTTTTGGGGCGCTCCGTAATCTGTGTTAGCAATGGTTTCTTGTGTATCATCACCCCAGTCGATATACCAACTATATGGTTTGCCATCAATATCATCCAGCATTCCGCTCAGGGGAATACTAAAATATCCGCCTGATGCCACAGTAACTTCAAATTGGAAAATTTCTTGTGCTACGGCGGTTTTTGCGCAAAATAGAAATAGTGCGGTAATAGACATTACTGCAATTTTTCTGATTTTTTGATTCAAGGATGACCTTGTCGGTACACGGTGCGTGGTGCAGGGTTCACGGTGAACGGAGAACGGTTCACGGAGTACGGTGTCGTTGTTGGACAAGGTTTGCCTTGTTCCTACATCCGCTGATGGATGTAGATGTAGAGACGCACGTCCGTGTGTCTCTACGGGGCTGTGCGTTGATGTTAGAGACGCACGTCCGTGCGTCTGTACGGGGCTGTGCGTTGATGTTAGAGACGCACGTCCGGGCGTCTGTACGGGGCTGTGCGTTGATGTTAGAGACGCACGTCCGTGCGTCTGTACGGGGCTGTGCGTTGATGTTAGAGACGCACGTCCGTGCGTCTGTACGGGGCTGTGCGTTGATGCTAGAGACGCACGTCCGTGCGTCTGTACGGGGTTGTGCGTTGATGCTAGAGACGCACGTCCGTGCGTCTGTGCGTGATGAGACGCACGTCCGTGCGTTGGTACGAGATGAGACGCACGTCCGTGCGTCTCATCTGCGCTGTTTCTGAAAAAATTTGAAAATGTCATGTTAAAAAATTTTTGTGAGGGCGTTTTTGTTATTTTTTGCCCTCGGGTTAATATTATTTATTATTTTACTTTTAACGCAAAGGCGCAAAGTTGAGGACGCAAGGGTCGCAAAAATGTCCGCAGGGTGTATGACCGTAGGTTGAAACCTACGGTTAATAAAGGGTCGTCCCTTCGGGACTTTGCTGTAATTCGTGCCGTTTTTCGTCCGTAGATTGCAT
>WRMI01000010.1 GCA_009777175.1 Marinilabiliaceae bacterium | reverse complement strand
CGGCTCCTTAGGGGTGGGGAGGGGCGCGGGGCGGGTTGCTGCTTCGCCGCACCCCGCCTCGCGCTACCATTGACATGCTAATAGAGTCATTCCGAACAAAGTGAGGAATCCCCGATTCTAAACCCCACCCCATCCATTCATCCCACGCAGCAGCACTCGGTACGAGTGCCACGTAAATAACCCCGAATAAGCGTATGCGCAATTCGGGGTAGCCCCCAATAATGGTTAGTGGTTAGTGGTTAGTGGTTAGTGGTTAGTGGTTAAATAACTCATTCACACATTCTCTCATTCACCAATTCACCAATTCACTTATTTCTTATTCACTCATTTTTCTACCAAGCGTTGCATTCATTTTCGACAAGCTCAATGCATCGCCTAACGGAATGCCTCTGACTCATTTGCTCATTTACTCATTCACTGAAAACTGATAACTGAAAACTGAAAACTTATAAGTTCATGCTTTATAAATTCTCTCAATAATCTCAACAACTTTAAGCCCTTCTAAGGCATTAGTTCCGACTTCGGCTTCGCTGTTCAATGTTTTAATAACATTATCAATAACATATCCGTGATTTGATGCTGATCCTTTGTATGAGCCGTAGTCATTGGGCGGATTAACGGGTTTAAGTTTTGGCATTTTGTAATCTTTGATGTGACAATATTCCACATTATCCATATATTGTCCGCCAATTTTGAGGGCACCGTTTTCGCCGATAACAGTTATGCTACTTTCCATATTTTGATTCCAAACTGCGGTACTAAAATTAAGTGTTCCGATGCCGCCGCTATTAACAAATTCGAAAACAACTGAGCCACAATCTTCAAAGTGGGTCGAATGTTTATGAACAAAATTACGAATAGATGCTCTAATATTTTTAATATCACCAAAAAGCCAATACATAATATCAATAAAATGCGAGAATTGCGTAAAAAGTGTTCCGCCATCCATATTAAGTGTTCCGTGCCAACCTCCTTTTTGATAATATCGGTCGTCTCGGTTCCAAAAACAATTGAGATGAACCATTAATATTCTGCCAAGTATTTTTTTGTTAATCAACTGTTTCAGCCATTTGATTGGAGGTGAATATCTGTTCTGCATAACTACAAATACTTGTTTTGAAACTTGAAATGCTTTAAAAATAATAGTTTCAGCTTCAACTTTTGTAAGTGCCATCGGTTTTTCTATAACAACATGAAAATTGTTAGACAGTGCCTCAATGGCTTGTGCTGCATGTAGCCCGTTTGGTGTACAAATAGAAACGACATCAATAGGCAAACGTGAGTTCATTAAATTATCAATAGACGAGAAATAGGGTATTTGAGGGTATTGCCAGAATGTTTTATTAGCGGGCAAAATGTCGCAAACAGCAGTAATTTCTGCGTTAATATTTTCGAGAATAATTTCTGCGTGTCTTTTTCCGATGTTCCCCAATCCTATAATTGCAAATTTAATCATATTGTAATATTTTATCAGTAATTTTAATAACTTTTTCGTCTTCAAAAAGATAAACTGCACCGCTTTCGGGACATGTCGCAATTCCGTCAACGCCAAATTTCAATCTATGACCAAATTCGCTGACCCACCCAATATGAATTGCCGACACACCGACCACTAATGAGTATGGTTTTACATCTTGAGTAACAACAGCACCCGCACCAACAAAGGCATATTCGCCTATTTCAACACCGCAAATAATTGTAGAATTTGCTCCAATTGTAGCACCTTTTCGTATGATAGTGTTTTGGTAAAGGTGCTTTCGGTTGATTGCACTGCGAGGATTGATGACATTGGTGAATACGGCTGACGGTCCTATAAATACGTCATCTTCGCAAATTACGCCGTTGTATAATGAAACGTTGTTTTGTACTTTAACGTTATTTCCCAAAACAACCCGCGACGAAACCATCACATTTTGTCCCAGAATGCAATTTTCCCCTATTTTGCATTTTTCCATTATATGACAAAAGTGCCATATTTTTGTGCCTTTGCCAATTATGCTACCTTCATCAACAACAGCAGTTTCATGTATCATTGTGTTTTCCATAAAAATTAAAAAAAGTGATAATGTTTTCAGTGATATATTCGATTTGTTCTTGTTTTAATTCAGTGGAAACAGGAAGAGACAATACTTCGGTACATAACCTTTCTGAAATAGGACAATCATATTTTGTCTTTAAATTATTTAAAAAAACGGGCAGCACGTTCAAAGCTGTTGGATAGTAGATTTGTGTTGGTATATTTTTTGAATGCAAATATTGTTTTAACGCATCGCGCTTTCCATTGATTACCCTTATTGTGTATTGGTTGTATGTGTGAAATGCTCCATTTTGTGTTTTTGGAAGTATTATTTCAGGAACATTGATTAATGCGCTATTATATTGATTAGCAACATTTATGCGTGCTGAAATAAATTGTGAAAAATATCTCATTTTGACGTTCAAAATTGCTGCTTGAAGTGTATCAAGCCTCGAATTTATTCCTATTTCTTCATGAAAATATTTTGTTTTTGAGCCATGTTTTGCCAACATTCTAATTTTTGAAGCTATTTCCTCGGAATTGGTATAACATGCACCGCCATCACCAAAGCATGCCAGATTTTTTGTTGGAAAAAAAGAAGTGCAGCCAATTGTGCCGATGGTGCCAAGTTTTTTGATTTCATTACCCATTTGGAATGTGCCTCCAAGGGATTGCGCAACATCTTCAATAACATGTAGTTGATATTTTTGAGAAATACGCATAATTGCTTCCATATCAGCACCTTGACCAAAAAGATGAACCGGAAGTAAAGCTTTTGTTCTATGAGTAATAAATTCTTCAATTTTATTGCAATCAATATTACAGGTATTGATGTCAACGTCAACAAAAACGGGTTTAAGTCCCAGAAAAAGAATAACTTCGGCTGGCGCCACAAATGAGAAGGCAGTTGTAATCACTTCTGACTCTGGCTCAAGATTTAATGCCATTAATGCTAACTGCAATGCATCCGTGCCATTTGCACACGGAATAACATGGTTAACGCTTAAAAAGTTTTGAAGGTCTTCGGCAAAAATTTTAACTTCGTCGCCGTTGATATAGTTTGCGCGCTCCATGACTCCAATAACAGCATCATCTAATTCACTTTTTAAATTAACGTACTGTCTCTGTAAGCCGCACATATCAATAGATATACCACTCATTTTTTCTACTTTTGGGGCGCAAAATTACTTTTTTTTATTTACATAGAACTTTTTTTATAAAAAAAGTGAAAAATATTTTAAATTTTTTGAATTGATTTTATTTTTTTACCATCAAGCGTCACATTCTCTCATCACTTACTCTTATCACATTATCTCCCACCCGCAATTCCCCATTTTAAAAAATCATATATTTATATTATTGCACAATATTTTAAAACATACTACTTTTGCAAAAATTTTAAATTATGATAAGAGTATCAATTTATGAAGACAATCTATCATTATTAGAAAGTTTGTCGTATTTAATTAGCGGGGCAGAAAAGTTTGAATTGTGCGCCGTTTCATGCAATGCAATCAATATTATTGCAGAATGCGAACGTATTTGTCCAGATGTAATTCTAATGGACATAGATATGCCCGAAGTATCGGGTATTGAAGCCACTCGTTTGGTAAAAAATTTATTTCCTGATGTTAACATAATGATTTTCACAGTTTTCGAAGATAAAGACAAAATTTTCGAAGCACTTTGTGCAGGTGCAACTGGATATTTATTAAAGAAAACGTCATCGCAAAAAATTATTGAATCTATTGAAGAACTCCATAATGGCGGCTCGCCAATGAGCAGCGGCATTGCACGAAAAGTGATGGAATACTTCTCTAAACCTCCTAACGGAAAAAAGAAAGTGAACTACGAACTCTCACAAAGAGAACGTGAAATTTTACAGCGACTTCTTTTGGGAGACAGCTATAAAATGGTTGCTGATGCATGTTTTATAAGTATTGGAACGGTTTACAGCCATATCAACCACTTATACAAAAAATTGCATGTAAACTCCAAATCGGAAGCAGTTGTCAAAGCCATTAAGGAACGTTTAGTTTGAAAAAAATAGATAGATTAAAAGAATTTTTGGAATATTATTTTGTCGTTGGAAACCATCGTCTCGATAGTTGGAGTAGTAAAACTAAAACTAAAGCAATGGCAAACTTCGTCCTTACAAACTATTTTACACACTACCCAAAAATTGATTAACGGGAGTTAGGTCTTATTAATTTCCGTAAATTCAATGCATCGTCTATCAGAATGCGAGCTTTTGCCTTGCAATTATTTTCTATCAAGTGTAACATCCCTGTCGAAATGTAAATTAGAGAATAGAGAATAAAAAATTTTTACATCCCAATCTGTTCGTCTAATTTATCTTTTTGCTGCTGCCTTTCGTTTAAAAGAAAATAATAATGATAGGAAATTATTTTTTCATAATTAGAAGACCTAAATGCACCCATTTTACGAAAAAGTTTGTAACTAATTTCGCTCCATGCGACAGCTTCGTCAAAGTTGCCACGCACTTCGTAAGAGAGGGCAATATTAAAAGCGGCTTTTGCTTTTTGCGGTGGATTTCCGCTTTCGTAAACATAATACCATACTTTTGCAGCTTCATCCCAATTGCCAATTTTATGTAGACTGTTCGCTCGTTCAAAATAATGATGTCCTTTGGAAAAATATTTCCGAGAAGCAATGTCCCAAAATGGCGAAATACGTGAAATATATGTTTCGCCGAAATATTCTGCTAATATTTCAACCGCAGAAGTTTGTTCGGGCAACTCCTGTAAAATATTGGCAAAACGATTTCCTGTTTTATCCCAAAAGATACTATCAGACTGTAAAAACATATCTATTAATTCACCATGTTGGTCATACATTTTCCAAAAAACAGAACCGTTTGCATCCAAAGAACCATAATAAACGTAACCCAAATCTGAAAGAGAAAGTTTGGTTTTGTATTTATAACTTTCAAGAAATATTACTGCCTGCGCGTCATAAATGTAGCATAAATCTTCAATGATGTCAATCAACTCATAATCAGGAATATAACCTTTATCAATTATATAATCCTCTTCATTTTCGTCATGTAAAAAAACTGCGTCGAAAAACATTTTGCTTTTGAGAGCCTCTGACATTGATTCAACGGCAATTTGAGAAAAATTATCCACCCAAATAGTATCAAGAGAAATTGTTTCTTTTGGCATAACAACAGTATGAACATTTTCATCTCTGTAAGGCTCTGATTTATCGACAATAACAACAGATAATATTTCAGGATCAATGGAAATAGTGGCAGGTTTTAAAATTTCTAAATTTAATGTTTCCAAAGACGAAACACACGAAACCATGCACAAAATGCACCCGCTAATGATTGTCAATATTTTTAGTTTGTTTGTCATATTATAAAAAACTATATATTCATACCACCGCACACATTAATAACTTGTCCTGTAATATAAGCCGATAGATCGCTTGCGAGGAAAAGCGATAAATTTGCAACATCTTCAGTAGTTCCACCTCTTTTTAAAGGAATTTTTGCTTCCCACTCTTTTTTAACTTCTTCGGGAAGTGCACCGGTCATTTCAGTAATAATAAAACCCGGAGCAATAGCATTGCATCTGATACCTCTAATACCAAATTCTTTTGCAACAGATTTAGTAAAACCTAAAATTCCAGCCTTGGATGCGCTATAATTAGCCTGATTAGCATTTCCCGAGACTCCAACAACAGAACTCATATTGATTATACTACCCGCCGCTTGTTTCCACATAACGGGCTGAACAGCTTTTGTAAAGTTGAAAATTGATTTCAAATTAACTGCAATAACTGTGTCCCATTGTTCTTCGGACATTCTTTTAAGTGCGCCATCTTTTGTTATTCCCGCATTGTTGACCAAAATGTCAATTTTTCCAAATTCTTTTGCGATTTCTGCAACTACATTTATTGTCTCATCGTGGTTTGCGGCATTGGAGGGATAAGCTTTAGCCTTTACTCCAAAAGCGGCTATTTCGCTTTCAGTTTGTTGTGCGGCTTCATTATAAATAAGGTCAGTAAAAGCAATGTTGCATCCTTCTCTGGCAAAGCGTAACGCTATTGCTTTTCCAATTCCGCGCGCTGCACCCGTTATGAGTGCTGTTTTTCCTTCTAATAGTTTCATTTTTAATTTATTATTATGTTTTTATTTTGTTCAAATTTAAAGTGTTTTATCAACTTTTGTTAACCATTTTAAAAAACCGTTTCCACCTAATATTAGCGGGAAATTTTTTGTCTGCATCTAATGAAAGCCACACTAATATAGGTCGTCCAACTATATGGTCTTCGGGTACAAAACCCCAATAGCGAGAGTCGGCAGACCTATGCCGATTATCGCCCATCATAAAGTAATAATTTTTTGTGAATGTATATTTATTGGCAGGCTCACCGTTGATTAAAATTGTGCTATCTTTCACTTCTAATAAATTATTTTCATAAGCGGTGATAATTCTTTCGTATAAAAGAATATTTTCTAAGGTTAAATCAATGGTAGCCCCCGATTTGGGAATTGTAACGGGACCGTAATTGTCTCGTGTCCACTGAAAAAATTGGCTATAAGGAAAAACGGGACTGAAATCTTCTTCAATCCTAATAGACTTAATTACAGGAAATGTTTTAACTTCTTCGAGCATTTTTTCGGTCAAAGGAATTGAATAGTGGTGTCCATTGGACAATCTGTCTGCTTCTGAGACTCCTAATTTTTCAAAAAAACGGGCATTAAGTTGCGTACCATCAGTGGTTAATATGTAGTTATGTTGTAAATGTTCGTGGTTTTTGGCAGGTGAACCATTGATATAAATTTGATTTTTTCTGATTTCGAACACATCGCCGGGTGTAGCAACGCACCGTTTTACGTAATTGTCGCGCCTATCAATAGGACGATAAACAACCTTGCCAAGATGATCTTGATTGTCGTAAACATATTTTCGACCTAAACTATTTATGAATTGTCGTTCTTCAAACTCAGTTTCAAACTCTTTGTCTTTAAGGAGATTAGGGTTTAAAGCAAGGATTTCTTCCCCTCTTGTCCTGATTGTTATGTAATAATCGGGATTTGTGTAAAAAAACGGAACGGTATCGCCAGTTGGAAAATTAAAAACTACGATATCATCTCTCAAAACTTCGCTAAATCCCTTTAAACGTTTATATTTCCACGTGGGCCAATCTGTGTATGATTTTGCGTTAATAACAGGGAAAGCATTCTGTACCAACGGAAATGCAATGGGAGTAAATGGCATTCTTGGTCCAAAACTTACTTTGCTAACAAAGAGATGATCGCCAACGAGCATAGTTTTTTCTAATGATGACGTTGGAATTTTATAGTTCTGAAAAAGAAAAATATTGATGATATAGACTGCAACTAATGCAAATATCAGAGCGTCAGTCCATTCAATCCAGGCTGGTACTTTTTTGCCATCTTTTGGTTTTTTCCAAAAATTCCATGGAACATATTTAGATATGTAGATATCGAAAATTATGGGCAGCCCAAATAGCAGCCAATAATTACCTATCCAAACGACCGTAAGGATAAAAATTAGTGAATAAATGGAACATTTGATAATTGCTTTCAATGTTGGTTTTTGCATATAAATCTCGTTTAATTCTATAAATAATTTTCGACAAAAGTAGATAAAATTTTATTAATTACAAACGTAGATAAATAAAAAATATTTTTTTTGTGAAAAATAATTTTACCAATATTGTGAAAAATATAGTAAAAAGGTTTCGTTAATTTAACCTGATTTATTCAGAATCACACAGAGGACACAGAATAGACAGATACTCGTTCACTGGCAACTGAAAACTGATAACTGATAACTGAAAACTGATAACTATTTAAACCTTATTTCCAATTCTTCGTTAGAAAAAATAGAAATTATTGTTTTTCCGGTTGGTGTGAATTTTGGTTTTTGGCACCTAAAAAGTTGATTAACAAGCGATGACATATCCTCTGGGGTGAGATGTTCATTGGAATTCAAACATCCTTTTTTTGCTAAAACCATTGCTAATTCCTCTTTTATTTCGGTCTCTGCATTGATTTCGCGACTTTTGTATGTTTCTATAATTTCATCTAATAGGGTCGCAACGTTTATATTGCTTAAATCCACGGGAACTCCTTTGATGATGAAAGTGTCGTTTTCGAGAGGATGTATATCAAAACCAAAGATTTTTAAATCCTCTTCTATTTCATTTATCAAAACAGAATTTTCAAGGTTAAAAGAAATAGTTTCGGGGAACAAAAGCAGTTGGGACGCAATTCTATTATTTTGAATTGAAGACATAAATCGTTCAAAAAGGATACGTTCATGCGCACGCCTTTGGTCGATGATCATTAGTCCAGATTTGACAGGCATCAAAATATATCGGTTTTTTATTTGAAAAAACAAACTTTGTAACGGCTGTTCAATATTCAACGGCAATTGTTGTAAATTTTCATTTCCAATTGATTTTGAAGATAGAATTACAGAATCATTATTATTTCTGTATTCATTTTTTGCGGATAAAAAAGTGTCGTAAAGGGTTTCCCATTTTTTAGGAACTCCATACCTTTGCCTATCTTTCGGGTTATCAAAAGGGTCATAATCAGGATTATAATTAATGTGAGGAGGCGAGACTTCTGGCTTTCCCCGTAAAACAGGGATATCAATCATTCCTTCAGTATCAAAATCAATAGACGGAACTACGTTAAATTTTCCGAGACTCTCCCTAATTCCCGCGTTCAATATTTTCCAAATAGCGATTTCGTCTTCAAATTTTATTTCCGTCTTTGTTGGATGTATGTTGATATCAATAAGTTCGGGATTTACATCAAAAAAGATAAAATATGGAGGGAACGTGTCGGATGGTATCAATTTGCTATATGCCGCAACTACTGCTTTGTGAAGGTAGGGATGTTTCATAAAACGACTATTTACGAAAAAAAATTGGTCACCTGCAGTTTTTTTGGCACCCTGCGGAGTTCCGATAAAGCCTGTTATTTTTACAATTGTCGTATTTACTTCAATAGGAATAAGATGCGAACTAATCTGTTTCCCTACAATATTGATAATCCGCTGTTTAACGTTCGAAACAGGCAAGTTATATAGCGACAAATCATTATTAAAAAGTTTAAAATAAATTTGAGGATTTGCAATTACAACTCTTTGAAACTCGTTAATAATATGTCGTTCTTCAGTGGCATTAGATTTAAGGAATCTTCTTCGTGCAGGGATATTGAAAAAAAGATTTTTTACTGATAAGCAACAACCTTCGGAACATGCGGTTATCACTTGCGATTCCACTTTTGAGGCTGATATGACAATTTTTGTACCTAACTCGGCATCTCTTTTTTTGGTAATTAATTCAACGTGCGCAACAGCCGCAATTGATGCCAATGCTTCACCTCTGAAACCCATGGTTCGAATGGAAAAAAGGTCGCTTGCACATTTTATTTTTGAGGTTGCGTGACGCTCGAACGACATACGGGCATCGGTTTCAGACATTCCGCACCCGTTATCAACCACCTGAACAAGTGTTCTGCCCGCATCTTTTATTGTTACACAGATTTCGTTAGCACCAGCATCAATGGCATTTTCCATCAATTCTTTTACTAATGATGCGGGACGCTGTATTACCTCGCCCGCAGCAATCTGATTTGCAACCGAATCAGGCAACAATTGTATTGTATCAGCCATTTATACAATAGATTTTTTTAATTAAAAAAAATAGAAAAAAGTCGTTCCAGTCGAAAGCCACCCATATAGAACATAATTGTAAAAATTAAGACCACAAGCACAACTATTCTAGTATTTGAAGTGCGTTTTGCTCTTCTTGTGAACTCAATATCCTTAGTATTAGCCCGATATGAAGAAAATTTGCCTCTAATTCTTTGTTCGGCACTTCTGTTTTGGTCTTCTCCCGGAAGGGACATTCCTAACTCTTCGCGTATTCTACGCTCGCGTTCAATTCGCCGCTCTTTTGCCTCATCATAATATACGGGTTGATAGTTAAAGCGGCGAGGCTTGGGAATATGAAAAAATTTTAATCGCATTTTATATAGTTTTTATTATTTATTGCGCCGCAAAAATAATCAAAATTTAAACACAAAAAATGGTTGTCAATAATTATTTTTCAAATTTGAAGATTTATCAACCTTTTTTTGTAATTTTTATTATTTATAAGCAGACAGATTAAACTGATAAACACAGTTTTTTTTTGAATATCTTGCTGAAAGTAAAATCTGCGGTAATCTACCGTATCGGACTATTCTGTGTGCTTTTCATTTTTCTTATTAGGTATGAAAAAAAAGAGGATGTTTTGAAAAATAAATGAAGTGAAAATAAGGAACATATTAGATATTAGAATGCATTCATTTCAAAAAATTCAATGCATCGCCTAACGGAATGTAGAAAACAGGGGATGATAAATATTTCATAAAAAGGAAACATTTTGATTTTCCCAGAGGAAAGGCAATCTGAAATAAGGGTTTTGCGCAATAATCACAAGGGTCGCAAATTCTATCTCATACTTCCAAAAATAAAGGCGGATTTTATAATAAAATCCGCCTTCTCACGATGATAAAAAACTCTTATGACAATCAATTTTTAATAATCTTTTTTGCAACAAAATCGCCGTCTATTGTCTCAATTTTGAGCAGATATATACCTTTTGGGAGATTCTTTAGCGAAATTTTATTTTTATCGGTACTAATAATTATAGTTCCTTTCATATCAAATAGTTCGGCTTTTGCAAAATTTTCACCTTCGATAGTAATAAAGTCATCAACAGGGTTTGGAAATACTGCAAAACGGTCATCTTGTGCAGAAACTGCTTCAATACGAATTTCATCTCCGAGACAGAATTGAGTTTTTTCAGACTCTTGTTGAACATTGTAATATGCTAAAACTTGATAACATACGTCATCACTTTCGAGAGGCTCGTTGTCGGTGTAGTTGTTCAAAACTGTCAAATAATCATTACCACTCCAATCTTGTCCGAGTAAGTTTTCATCATTTCGGAAAAGTTTGTATCCCATAAGTCGTTCTTTTGGTTTTGCACCGTCGTGGCTAACTAAGTTTGCTTTCACGGCAACCGAGTTCTGAATATCAAATTCTGAAAGAACTCCCCACGTTTGTCCGCCATCTTCCGAATATAAATTTGAACGTCCACCAAATTCATATTCCATTGTTTCCCAATTCAAAGGTCTTTCACACAAAGTGATTGGAAAATCATCATTATTATGGCTAACTACTTCAATACCAAAATATAACGGCTGGTCCATTTGTCTTGAAATAACTATCGGTTCATCTAATTCAAAAGTATTCCAATCATTTGGAATATAATTGTCAATAGGTTGATCCACGATTCTTTCATCACCAATAAACACGGCTAATTTATATTCGGGCTGGTTGTTTTCGAGGGCATTTGTGAGGTGTGCCGTAATTGAAACCATTTTATATCCGTTGTAACCAATTAGATCATTTGCGTCGAATTTTGCGGCTGCTATAAAAGGAACACCTTCGTTTCCAATCCAGCCAACTCTGTCATTATATTGAAGATATGAAAGAGTAGCAACGTCGCCTGGGTCTGCCCAATTAACGTGAATTGTTTCATCATCAAATGTAAAAGCGGTAACACGCAAAGGAACGCTTAAAATCAATGCATCATTTGGTTCAAAAACATTAATATTATCGATGGTCCAATTTAAATAATCACCTTTGTTATCACCTGAAACTCTGAATCTTACGCGAATTTCTTTACCTGCAGCAATGTCAGATATGTCAAATTCTTTATATTCAAAAGAAGGATAATAAGTTACGGGCATATATTCTTCTACTATATTCCAAAATGTTCCGTCAAAAATTTCAATTATAAACGTTTCATTGGAAAGAACTCCATAATTAGATGCAGGAGCAAAGTTAAATGACAATTTAAGTTCCTCAGAATCAAGTGCGTTAATATATGGCGAAACAAAAAATTCTGAGTAGGTAGTTCCCGTTGGCGCTGTATAATATATTGCAGGCGGATTAATGCCTGTCCACGATGAGACGTTCCAACGGGTATCAGAATCGGGAGAAATATTCCAATAATTATCAGAAAAGTTTCCAGAGTCAAAATCTTCCAAAAACGGCAACTCAACTTTTCCCAAATTAACGGAAATGGTGTTTGTAGGAATTGATTCATCGTTCTCAAACCAAACAGCCGTTACTTTATAGGAATATTGTCCATTTAAAGTCAAAATGTCAGAATAAGAAGTATCGGTTATCAATTCGCTATTTATCTTAATATCATTTCGATAGATATTATATTGGGGTTCTACCGCTGATTCAATAGGGTCAGGTTCTTCCCAAGTCAAAATGATATTTCCGAATCCGTTTTCTTCAATACTCAAATTAGATGGTGGATTTGGTGCTGTTAAATGTTCGTCAATATCAACAATCCAACCATTGACAGCGGAACCGAATCCAACAATACGTTTTCCGTCAGCAGAAATAGAAATTGGGCAAGCAAGGTCTGCTGTTGCGGCTTCGGCTATACCAACCTCGACTAAATATTCGTTGAAGTCTCTCATACCTAATTGTTTAGTGTAGATAAAACCTTCTCTATTAAGTCCAAGCCCAAGTTGGTTGTAACCAACAACTACTCCATTGTCCGAAACAGCCGTAGCGGAAGCACCCCAGACACTGTTTTTAGCTCCGATAATTGTTAATTGTTCATTTTCAACATCATAAATCGCTGCTTTATTGTCAAATTTGAGAGCGACTAATTTGCCGTTGGGACTGACATTAAAGGCTTCACCTTCAAGCCACATTCCATTGTTGGTAATTTTAATCAATTCACCGTCTACCCAAACAACGGGCATCCGTGTGCTAAAAGGCGCTGCCCATCCGCATGCGACTGTACCGTCAGCGGACATTCCTTGTAATCTTGCGCCTTGTCCAATGGCTTCAAATTCTAAGCCTGTTGGCACTGCATTTGTCCAAATCGTAGGCTCTAATCGCCATCCGGGGATGTACATTGAGCCTCCAATTTTTGTACCATCTGCCGAAATAGCTTCCGCTAAACTTCCCGACATACCGTCAATAAACTCCAATTCGGGCTTAATTCCCAAACTGTTCCATTGATCATCTTGGTAATAACCTGCCGAAAATAGCGGATATAATTCTCCGTCATATTCTTCGTACATAATTGAAAAGTCGTAGAACTGTCCAACTACAACTCCATTGTCCGAAACGGCATAAGCCTGAGAGTTTCCACCCGGCTCTAAATGAACCAAACCATCATCGTCGGTCCATAAAATACTGTTTTGCATTAGTATATACCCGGTAACATACTGACCGTTGGGAGAAACTCCCATTAAATATACTCCGCTTCCTAAATCATGTATCGTTCCGCCAGAACGTTGCCCATAAAGAGACAACAACGCGAACGAAATACAAATCGTGAAAAATAACTTCTTTCTCATAAAAATTAAAAAATTAAAAATTAATGGTTAATATAAAATTTATTAAAAATTTTAGTGGTTAGTGATTAATGGCTTATTTACTCATTTACTCATTCTCTTTTTTAACGCAAAGTCGCAAAATTGAGAACGCAAAGGTCGCTATAATTCATAATACTCATTCACTCATTTACTAATCACAAGCTCCAATAATCTATTTTGTGAATTTTTCCTCTGAAAACTCCTTTAATATCAACAAATATACCATTGTTTTCTATCAAATTTTCAAAATCGGTTTCAGTGAGATCCATATTTGTTTGATGATTAACTGCGAGAATAACTGCACTGTATTTTCCTGTTGGTTTTTCAATTAACCCATATCCATATTCATGTTTCAGTTCTTTGGAACAAGCGTGTGGGTCGACGACTTCGACGTTTACGCAGAATGATTGCAGTTCGTGAATTAAATCTGCAACTTTTGAGTTTCGAATATCGCTAACGTTCTCTTTAAAAGTAGTTCCCATGACTAAAATTCGTGAGCCGTTGACTTTTATATTTTTGGAAATTAGTTTTTTAACGACTTGTCGCGCCACGTATGCTGCCATTCCATCATTTATAACACGTCCACCATTGATAATTTTGGAGTGATATCCGAGTTCATTTGCCTTATAAGTTAGATAATAAGGGTCTACACCGATGCAATGTCCACCAACTAATCCGGGGAAGAAACGTAAAAAATTCCATTTTGTACCCGCTGCTTCTAATACTTCAAAAGTATTGATATTGAGTCTGTTGAAAATTAAAGAGAGTTCGTTCATCAATGCAATGTTCACGTCTCGTTGTGTATTTTCAATAATTTTGGCTGCTTCGGCAACTTTTATGCTACTTGCTTTGTAAATTCCGGCAGTGATAATTGAGGAATAGATTTTAGAAATTTCTTCCAAAGATTCGGGGTCGCTTCCAGCAACTATTTTTAAAATTTTTGTTAAAGTATGCTCTTTATCGCCGGGATTAATACGTTCGGGCGAATATCCAACTTTAAAGTCGATATTGAATTTCAATCCTGATTCTTTTTCAAGGATAGGAACGCAGTCGTCTTCGGTACAACCGGGATAAACGGTTGATTCAAAAACAACATAATCCCCTTTTTTCAAAATTTTTCCTACACAATTGCAAGCGCTGAGAAGCGGAGTCAAATCGGGCAAATTATGATTGTTTATTGGAGTTGGAACGGCAACAACATGAAATGTTGCGTCGCGTAAATCGTTAAAATCTGACGTAAAATATATGTCAGTTCCGTCGAATGCTTCAGTTTCCAATTCGTTGCTTGGGTCGATTTTTTGTTTCATCAAATCGATGCGCTCTTCTTTGATGTCAAAGCCAACTACTTTCATTTTTTTTGCAAATTCTAACGCAATGGGCAGACCTACATATCCTAACCCAATAACAGACAATTTTGTCTTCTTTTCTATAAGTTCTTTAAACATAGTTATTTATTTTATTATTTATTTTTAGACATTAATTACACAAATTTTCAGTAAATACTGTGGGAAAAACCAGCGGTTAATAAAACGAAGTTCAATTTCGGCAGGCTCATTGCATAGCCTGAAGGGACTGATTCAAAATGCCCTACGTAAAAAACTTTGTTACCTGTGAAAATCTGTCGCATCTTTTTTATCTATCTTCTTTTGATTATTCTTATGAAAAAAATTGGTTAAATTATTAAACCAGATAAACGTTAAAAAGAAAAGAATATTTTGTTTTCTGAAAAAATTATTATTTGTTTCAAAAAAAAAGAGGATCACAAACCTAAATCTGCGTTCCCCTATTATTGCAACGGGTTTACAAAAATTTTGCTACATTATAAAGAGTTGAATCTTACTCGATGAAAGTTGAAAAAAAAAATTTTTTTTTTCAAACCATCGAAATTGAAATCAGTATATTTTTGCTTCACTCGCCAAATGCTTTAACTAGATCTTTAGTCTTGCACAATTTGTGAACTACAACATTACCAAAATTAAAATAATTGAGAATAAATTAAATTTTTTAATTATTTTGATTGTAACGGGTTAAAATGGAATTTTAGGACGCAATTTGGTCGCATTCCTAACGAATGCGGGTATTTGCTTTGAAATTAATTACCACCGAGCGTCACATTCATTTCAATAAATTCAACGCGTCGTTTAAAAGAATGCAAAAAACCAAAATGAATGACACCTTGATTCCCTTAGAAAAAATAATATTTTCCGTTTCAACAACTAGAAATTGTTTTGAGGTCAGGAATTCTGAATTTTTGTTGCGGTGCGGACGGGACTCGAACCCGCGACCTCCGGCGTGACAGGCCGATATTCTAACCAAACTGAACTACCGCACCAACATAATAAAATGAATAAATTAAAAAACTTCAGCGGTGCGGACGGGACTCGAACCCGCGACCTCCGGCGTGACAGGCCGGCATTCTAACCAACTGAACTACCGCACCAAAGATTTTAAAAAATCGCCGCAAAGATAATGCTTTTTTTTCTCTCTGCAAAATTATTTCAAAAAAAATCAGATTTTTTATTTTTTTTATTTTTTTTCATTGAACAAGAAAAAAAATAAAATTGTCATTCTCTTGTCGTTTTTGGTTGTCAATTAACAGATAGTGAGTAAGATGAGCAATTTTACCTCTTACAATTAATAAAGTTCCCTTTATAACAGCAAAAAGAAATGAGAATTCAGTCCAAATATCAAAGACCAAGTTTAGTTCTAATATTTTTGGGGATAGCGTTTTTGTGAACCATTATAGAAATGGTTTTATACTTCACATAAGTTTCAGAAGCATATAAATAGCCGTCAAAAACGTTATCGGTATTCCATGAATTTTTCACTTTAAAATAAATAGTTCCGTATTGGTCTTTTGCTAAACCTGTTATATGCATTCCGTGGTCGTCTGTTGTGAGATGGTTATCAAATGCTTCTTGCCTGATTTCTTGCGTGATAATCATTTCTTTAAGAGGTTCATCAAAGCTGTAAAGTCTTTTTTCTCGTTCTTCTTTAGATAATGTTTCCCATTTTTCTCTTTCGCTGTCCTGCATTTCGGTGAGTTCGGTTTCGGGTACGATAGCAATTCCATTTTTATGGGAAAATCCTTTTTCACTGACATCGGTTGCCCAGCCTATTGTAAAGCCATTTTTTATAGATTCTGTCATAATGGTAATCAGTTCGTCCAAAGGAACGTTAAAAATTTTTCCCCACATCCAATTATCTGGAATTTCAATGATAAAATTTGTGTAAAATGGATGATGAGTAAAAGATCCAATTTGCACATAATCTTCGGGATTAAGTGCGACCACTTCTTTTGCGTAGGATTTTGGCGTATAAGATTTGCCTTCTATTGTAAAATTTTCGGGCAGTTCACCAAAATAAGCATCTAAAACAGAATTAAATCCTTGATGCCAGCTTGGAGTCAATTTTTTGTTAGGATTTGTAACCACTGCGTCAACATAGTTTTTTAAAATAGCATCAATTTCGCCGTGAACATGCTTATTTTCACCATATTGCAATCCATCATAAATAGTTTCAGGCACCGCACCATAATTTTTTAAAACATATAATACGTCATGGAATGCACCTCCCGACCCAAAATTTGTTTCGCCATGCATTCTTACATATTTGACGGCTTTATCAGAATAACAATGCCTAACCACAAACATTTGCGATAAAATGACAGGCTTTTTTCCAATACGAATCATTTCTGATTCTAAAAATGATTGACCCGAAAAACTCCAACAAGTGCCAGAACGGTGTTGGTCGCATACGGCGGTGGCATCCAAATCATAGATGGTTTCGAACTGATATCCTTTCGATTCTTGTGCAATTATTGAAATCGAAAATAAAATACTGAAAAACAACAAGTTAACTCTTTTTTTCATTGTAAATATATTAAGTAATAAAATACAAAAGTAATATTTTTTTTCAATGATAAAAAAACAAAAAATATTTCAAGCATTTTAATTTCAGATTTTCTGACCTCTGGGGTAATCAAAATAGTACCTTTTTATGAAATATTTATTATCATCTCTTTTCCACATTCTGTTAAAGAATGTAACCAACCAAATTGCCAACAATATGAAAAAGGATGCATTCTGACAGAATGCAGGTTGCTTGCTATGCTATTTTCTACCAAGCGTTGCATTCCAAACGGAATGCAAAAAACCAAAATGAAGGACATTTTGGTTTCCTCATAAAAATTAATATTTCTGTTTAACTTGCATTATTCGTAAAAATATGAAAATATATTTTAAATAACCACAAAGGAGCACAAAAAATAACTGAAAACTATAAATAACTGAAAACTGATAACTGATAACTGATAACTGATAACTATTAATGCGTTCTCAACTTTGCGACTTTGCGTTAAAAAAATAATTATTGAAATATGTAGGTTAAAAAAAAATAATAAAAACAAATATTTAACGTTCTCTAAAAAGTAAATTTTGAATCATGAGAAAACATATTTTTTTTTATTTGTTATTAATTTCCGTATTGTGCTGTCTTGCTGCTTGTGCAGGAAAAGAACGCTTAGGTGGTGCCAAAAAAGTCTATAATATTGGCGAATATCATCGATCGATAAAAGCTTTCGATAAATCTTTCAAAAAAGAGAAGAACAAATATTATAAAGGTGAGGCTGCATATTATATGGGAGATGCCTATCGTGCCATCAATCGACCTGACAAAGCAGCTAATATGTATGCAAGAGCAATGAAAGAGGGTTATCCAGAAAGAAAGGCAATTCTTTATCAGGCACAATCGTTGCTCAAACTTGGCAAATATGAAGAAGCAGAAACTCTTTTTGAAGAATATTTAACTCTCGTTTTTGGTGATAAAGCCGCAAACAGTGGACTTTTATCCGTACGCTTAGGACAGAACCCCCCCGAACCAGATAATTATGAGATTATTAACATCAGAAAATTGAACAGTAAATTTAGTGACTATTCTCCAATGCTTGCCCCAGATGACCCTCACATAATCTATTTTTCTTCCATGCGAAGAACGGGGAAAAAAAACAAAAATATTAACAAAATTACAGGACAAGGTGCGTCTGTTATTTATGTAGCGTATGAAGCAGCAAGGCACGACTGGAAAGATATAGAACCAATTTTTGAAGTTGTTGAAACCGAAGAACCTACATCTGAAACTATTGAAGACGGTACAATCAGTTTTACCGCAGATGGAAAAGAAGCATTTTTTACAAGAACAAGATATGATAAAACAGGTCCGATGGGTGCAGAAATTTGGAACACAAAACTTGTTGGTGGTAAATGGAGTGACCCCTCTAAAATTTCAATCGGTGAAGATAGCATTGTGTTTGCGCACCCCTCAATTTCGCACGACGGAAATACATTATATTTTACCTCAGATTTACAAGGCGGATTTGGTGGAAATGATATTTGGAAATTAATTAAAGTTAGCGATGGCTGGAGTCCACCGATTAATTTGGGACCCGACATAAATACACACGGAGACGAAATGTTTCCCTATATTCATGAAGATGGAACGCTTTATTTCAGTTCCGACGGACTTGTTGGATTCGGAGGGTTAGATATTTTTAAGGCAACCCATATCGAAGACGAAAAATGGGAAGTGAAAAACATGGGACTACCAATCAATTCATTTTCAGACGATTTTGGAATTACATTTTTTCCAAATAGAGAGGCAGGATTTTTCACAAGTGCTCGAAATAATACTAAAGGAGTTGATAATATATATTATTTTGAAAGACCGGTGATTCAAGTTGTTCTTTCTGGAAAAATTGATTCAGGTACTGATACGCCCGCTCCTCCTAACACAATCGCCCGCATCATTGGTACAAACGGCACTAACCAACGATTAGAAATTGAATCATCAGGAACTTTTAACGTGCTGTTAGATATAGATGTTGAATATTTGATTTTGGTTACAGCACCTGGGCATTTCAATAGTAAAGACAAAATTAATACAAAAGGCGTTAGAGAAAGCAGACACTATACTTTAAACATTAATTTACAAAGCGTTGAACGACCACTAATTTTTGATAACCTCATTTTTGAATCGGGAAAATCTGAATTAAGCCGAAATACAAAAGCCGAATTAGACAAAGTTGTTGCCATTCTTAATGACAACCCATTCGTTAAAGTTGATATTATTTCACATACCGATGCAGTTGGAAATGAAAACCAACATGCCGAACTTTCCAAAAAAAGAGCCGACGTAGTTAAACAATATCTTATTTCCAAAGAAATTGCCGGCGAAAGAATTTCTGCTATTGGACTCGGTAGCGAACAACCTTTCCAAGTAGATAAAAATACTGCGCATAAATATAATTTCCTTAAAAATGGAGACATTTTAACAGAAGATTTTATTAAAAAATTGATACGCAAAGACCAAACAACAGCACGAAACCTTAACAACCGCGTAGAATTTGCTATAAGGAAAGAGTGAATAAGAAAAAGGTACACGGTTCACGGTATACGGTACACGGTTGGAAAAATCTTTATAAACTGATAATTAAAAAAAATGAGCAAACGACTAATAATCACAGCAATGGCATTTTGTATTGCAACTGCAATATTTGCACAGGATAGAAAAGTAGCATTATTCGACCCTATTGGTAGCGTTCCACAATCTACAAAAGAGATAGTTCGAGAAGAAATTAGCTCTGTTGTGGTTAATACAAAAGGGTACGTGGTTCTTGAACGTACTTTGATTGATAAAGTATTAGAAGAAAATAAGTTTCAAGAAGGTGGTCTGGTTGACGACAACGAAATTAGCGACTTAGGTAGAATGATGGGTGCGAACTATGTATTAGTCAGTAGTTTGACAACAATGGAAAACGATAGTTATTATTTATCTTTCAAAATGATAGACGTTAAAACCGCTCGAATTGAGAAACAGAAAACTGCAAGATGTGAAATAAAAGACCTGATTGATGTTGTCGAAAAAACTGTAAATGAAATGTTTGGAACACCCATTACTAACTCTACAAGCAAAACAGCGGGAGATAAAACTGAATCTGCCCTTTCAAAACTACCAACAGAGGATAAATGTGCAATTTTGCATATATACAGAACTGTTGGCTCAAACCACAATCCATTAGCTCTTTTTATCGATGATATAAATATTTGCACAATAAATGCTAAAAACATACATACCATTAAAGTTAGAGAAGGCGATATAGTTTTATTTGCTAAAATTACAACATCCCTCGGGACAGAGATGGGATTGCCTATTACCCAATTATTTATTAATGATATTAAATGCGGACAAGAGTATTATATCCGATGCGAAGTGCCTGTTAATCTTGTGAAGGGTGCAAATTTGCGGGTCGTTGATATGAATGATGTTAAAATAAAAAAGGAGTTTGAAATATTGAAACGAGTAAATAAATAGGTGAATGAGTGTAGGGGCGTACCCTTGCGGTCGTCCACCTTGTAATAAATGAGAGAATAAGTAAATGAGGGAATGAGTAAATGAGAGAATAAGTAAATGAGTAAATAAGTGAATGAGTAAATGAGTAAATGAGGGAATGAGGGAATGAGGGAATGAGTAAATGAGAAAAAAATAAAAATTCTGCTGACTAACTCCCTAAGGTGTTAAACGTAGATAACCCCGAATAATCGTAAGCGCAACTCGGGGGAATCAAAAAATGAGAAAATGAGAAAACCTTTGTGTTCCTTTGTGGTAAGATTCTGAAAACTGAAAACTGATAACTGAAAACTAATAAAATATGCGAGAAGAAGAACTAAAAAACAGTGTAGCAACCGAATTTTTTGGAAAATTTGATTGTGATAAGATACTTGGTTTTATTGACTTTGCTGTTAAATTAAAACTAATTAAAAATGCAATCGAATTTCCAGACATTTACTTTTTGTGGGCAGAAGCGAAACAAAAAATTACAGATATTATTTCCATGCTCACGCAATTAGTACTTACAATAGGCAAAGCGCGCACTTTTGACAAAATATTACCTCCAATGTTTCTCGGTTGTTTCGATTGCGAAAAAATTGCTTTTATTCCATATTCAGATATTCAAGATATTTTTTATCAAAATGATTTTAATTGGAAAGTAGCGCCATCAAACAAAGAAACAAAAGAATTTAAACAAATTTACACTCAAATCGACAAAATTTTAAACCAATCACCTTGGAATACATTTGTTTTTAATTTTGAAAAAGACGAAAAAGAGTTAAAAAAATTTATCAGTAAAAATTTTATCGCAGGCAAAACTGAAACATCAAAATTACAAATCGACAAAAATAATTTTTTAACAATTTACAATAAATGGCTTGAAATTGTAAAACCAACAATAGCTGTTGAGTGGGATTTAGCAAAGAAGAGCGGAATAATTGATGGCGATTTTTATATAGCCGATTTGTTATCAACTAATAATGAAACAATTAGCGACACATTACATGTTCTACTTAAATCTAAATATTATCAATTAGACAAAAAGAAGTTAGAAACAGGTTTTTTTGTTTTGAATACAGTTGGTTTTAATGATAACCAAAAAGCACACGACCAATTTTGGGCAATATATAAACGCCCACCTGCAGAAGAATATTGGGGTTATATTACTGACCGTCGCGATTTAATTGTACCTCAAGATGTTAGAGAACGCAAAGGCAGTTTTTACACACCGACAAAATGGGTTGAGTTGTCTCAAAAATATCTTGCAGATGTTTTTGGCGTGGATTGGCAAGACGAGTATTATGTCTGGGATTGTGCCGCAGGTACGGGCAATCTAATTGTAGGACTAACCAACAAATATAATATATGGGCATCTACGTTAGATAAACAAGATGTTGCAGTAATGAAAAACCGCATTAAAAACGGCGCAAACTTATTAGAAAGCCATGTTTTTCAGTTTGATTTTTTAAATGATGATTTTTCGCAACTGCCCAAAAGTTTGCAAGATATTATAAATGACCCCAAACTGTGCAGAAAACTGATTATTTATATTAATCCGCCGTATGCGGAGGCAGGAAGCAAAACATCAAAAGATAACAAGTCTGGGGTTGCAAAGATACATAAAATGGCAGAAAAATATAAAAAATATCTCGGAAAAGCCAGAAACGAACTTTTTGCGCAATTTTTGACGAGAATATATTTAGAAATTCCAGAAAGTTTCATTGCAAACTTTTCCACATTAAAAAATCTACAATCTCAAAATTTTATTGATTTCAGACAAATATTTTTAGCGAAACTTGAAAAAATATTCTTAATTCCCGCCAATTCTTTTGATAATGTAAAAGGACAATTTCCAATTGGTTTTTTTATTTGGAACACAGGAAAAAAGGATACGTTTAAAAAAGTAAGTGGCGATGTTTTTGGGCATAGCGGAAATTATTTAGGAAATAAATTTATATATTGTGGAGGAACATCGATAAATGATTGGATATTTGAAGTTTTAGACGAAAAAAATAAAATTGGTCACCTCAGTTGTCGGGGCAGTAGCGATTTTCAGGGACAAAATTCTGTTTTTATTAATTCTCACTTAATCACTGCGACTGATAGAAAAAATAGAAGATACAGAGGAACTTTAAATATTGATACTAATAATTTAATTAAAACTTGCGTTTTCTTTGCTGTTCGTCATTGTATCCCCGCAACTTGGCTAAACGACCGCGACCAATTCCTCTTCCCTAACAACAAATGGAAAAAAGACGAGAATTTTCAAAATGATTGTCTTGCATATACTCTTTTTCACAGTGGCAACAACATTTCTATAAAATACGGCGTAAACCATTGGATACCTTTTTCTGAAATTGAAGTAAATGCAAAGGAGAGATTTGAAAGTCATTTTATGATAAGTTTTATCAGTGGAATAGTTATTCCAAACGCATATTCAGAACTATTTGAACAAGAAGAAAACAAATTTTGCACAAAACGAGAGTTTTCTACCGAAGCAACAAAAGTGTTCGATGCCGGGCGCGAACTGTGGAAATATTACCACGCACAACAAAATATTAATATAAATGCATCTTTATACGATATCCGCGAATATTTTCAAGGGCGCAACGAAAAAGGAAAAATGAATAACAAAAGTCAAAACGAAACGTATAACGCACTTATGGAAAATTTAAGAACAGAACTAAAAATATTAGCACAAAAAATTGAGCCAAAAGTTTATGAATATGGATTTTTGTTAAAATAGTGAATGAGTAAATGAGTGAATGAGTAAATGAGTGTAGGAGCGTACCCTTGCGGTCGTCCACCTTGTAATAAATGAGTGGAATTAAGTAAATGAGAGAATGAGTAAATGAGAAAATGAGAAAACCTTTGTGTTCCTTTGTGGTAAAATTCTGAAAACTGATAACTGAAAACTAACAAGATATGCGAGAAGAAGAACTAAAAAATAGAATTGCGACAAAATTTTTTGATAACTATGATTGTGATAGTATAATAGGTTCAATTGACTTTGCAGTTAAATTGAAACTACTACAAAATGCACTCGAATTTCCAGAAATTAAAAACGGCGCAAACTTATTAGAAAGCCACGTTTTTCAGTTTGATTTTTTAAATGATGATTTTTCATTATTACCAAAAAGTTTGCAAGATGTAATTAATGACCCCAAACTGCGTAAAAAACTGATAATTTATATTAATCCGCCGTATGCGGAGGCAACGAACTATAAAGGAAATACGAAGGTAGATGTCGCAAAACAGAACAAAATATTTTCACAATATTCAAAAGAATTAGACGGTGCAATGAACGAATTATTTGCTCAATTTTTTATTCGAATATTCAAAGAAATTCCTAATTCAAAATTGGCTGCTTTCAGTAAATTAAAATATATTAGTGCTCCTAATTTTAAAGGTTTTAGGAAACATTTTAATGCAGAATTTCTTAAGGGTTTTGTGTGTCCCGCCTTTTCTTTCGATAATGTAAAAGGTAATTTTCCGATTGGTTTTGTTATTTTGAACTTACAAAAAAAAGAAGTTTTAGAAAAAATATATTGTGATATTTACGACAAAAACGCAATATTAATTTCAAAAAAAACATTTAAATCTAATGACAATTCCTTATACCTAAATAATTGGATTTCAATATTTAAAATTGGAAATAATGAAAATATAGGTTACTTAAATTGTGCTAACAATTCATTTCAAAATCAAAAATTTGTTTGGATAAGTATTAAGGAACAAAATACTCATTGTTTGCATTTGCCTATCAATATTCAAAATCTAATTAATTCATGCATTTATTTAACAGTTCGTCATGGCATAGAAGCCACTTGGCTCAACGACCGCGACCAATTTCTCTACCCAAATAACAAATGGAAAAAAGATATTGAATTTCAAAACGATTGTCTTACTTTTACTCTTTTTCACAGTAGCAACAAAATATCAATAAAACAGGGTGTAAACCATTGGATACCTTTTTCTGAAATTGAAGTAAATGCAAAGGAGAGATTTGAAAGCCATTTTATGATAAGTTTTATCAGTGGAATAGTAATTCCAAACGCATATTCAGAACTATTTGAACAAGAAGAAGAAAAATTTTGCACAAAAAGAGAATTTTCTCCCGAAGCAGCAAAAGTGTTCGATGCAGGACGTGAACTGTGGAAATATTACCACGCACAACAAAATATTAATATAAATGCAAGTTTATACGATATCCGCGAATATTTCCAAGGACGCAACGAAAAAGGAAAAATGAATAACAAAAGTCAAAACGAAACGTATAACGCACTTATGGAAAATTTAAGAACAGAACTAAAAATATTAGCGCAAAAGATAGAACCAAAAATATATGAATATGGATTTTTGATGAAATAGTGAATGAGTGTAGGGGCGTACCCTTGCGGTCGTCCACCTTGTAATAAATGAGTAAATGAGAGAATAAGTAAATGAGAAAAAAAATCAAAATTCCTCTGACTAATTCCGTAAGGAGTTACATATAGATAACCCCGAATAAGCCTAAGCGCAACTCGGGGAATAAACAAAAATGAGAAAATAACAAAATAAGAAAAAAGAATTATTAATTAGAAATACTTTGCGACCTTTGCGTTCTCAACTTTGCGACTTTGCGTTAAAATTCTGAATACTGAAAACTGACAACTGAAAACTAAAAACTGATAACAAAATAATAATAAATAAATTAGATGTACAATGAGAAAAATCGTAATTATGCTGGGAATTTTTACAGTTCTTAATGCATGCACAAATTCGGGTAAATTGAAGTATCCCGAAACAGCAAAAGATGACACAATAGATGTCTATTTCGGAGTTGAAGTACCCGACCCGTATCGTTGGTTGGAAGATGATACGTCCGATGCAACAAGCGAATGGATAATCGCTCAAAATGAAGTAACATTTGATTATCTGTCGCAGATACCATTTCGTAGCCGTTTGAAAGATAGGCTTACGGAGCTCACCGATTATGAAAAAATCGGCATACCGTTCAAAAAGAATGGTAAATATTATTTTTTTAAAAATGATGGTTTACAAAATCAGAGCGTCTTGTTTGTCAAAGAGAGTTTAGACGGAGAAACAGAACTCCTGCTCGACCCAAACACTTTTTCTGAGGATGGAACTATTGCTCTTACAGATTATTCGTTTTCCAATGACGGAAAATATCTCGCCTATTCTATTTCTAAAAGTGGGTCTGATTGGAACGAAATTTTTGTAATGGATTTGAGTAGTAGGCAACTTACCGATGACCATATTCTTTGGACTAAATTTAGCGATGTGTCGTGGCACGGCGATGGTTTTTATTATAGTTCGTACGATGCACCAATAGAAGGCAAAGAATATTCTCATAAAAACGAAAATCACAAAATTTATTATCACAAAATTGGCGACAAGCAATCTAATGATAAGTTGATTTACAGCAATCCTCAATACCCTAAAAGATTTTATTCGGCAAGCGTTGACGATGATGAAAGATTTATGTTTGTTTATGAATCTGGCGAACTAAAAGGTAACAACCTCTTTGTGAAAGATTTGAATAATAAAAATGCACCATTTATTCAACTTACAGATAATATGGAATTTTCCTATTATCCCATTGAAATTATTGGCGACAAACTTTTTTTGATAACCAACTATGGTGCTCCACGTTATAAAATTATGACAACCAATATCTTAACACCTGAAATTGATAATTGGACTGATTTTATTAGTGAAACTGAATCCGTTCTTGCTGGTGCACAAGTAATTGGAGATAAACTAATTCTGACTTATGAACAGGATGCATCACAACATGCATACATTTATAATTTAGAGGGTCAAAAAGAGTTTGAAGTTCAATTGCCAACTCTTGGTTCTGTGAGTTTTAGCGGAAAAAAAGATGACAAAGAAACATTTTTTATGTTCACTTCATTTACCTTTCCATCAACTATTTACAAATATGACATTGATACTAACGAATCAGAAGTTTATATTGCACCCCAATTGGCTTTTAATCCAGATGATTATACAACAGAACAACTCTTTTTCCCCAGCAAAGACGGAACAAAGATACCAATGTTTCTTACTTACAAAAATGGTTTGAAAAAAGATGGTAAAAATCCTGTTTTGCTTTACGGGTATGGTGGTTTTAATGCAAGCTTAAATCCGCGTTTTTCAACAACCAGAATTCCTTTTTTAGAAAATGGTGGTATTTATGTTACCGTTAATTTGCGCGGCGGTGGAGAATATGGCGAAGAGTGGCATATTGCAGGTACAAAAATGAACAAACAAAATGTATTTGACGATTTTATTGCAGCAGCCGAATTTCTTATTAAAGAAAAATATAGCAATAAGAATTTGATTGCAATTAACGGCGCTTCAAACGGCGGATTATTAGTTGGTGCGGTGGTTAATCAACGCCCTGATTTATTTAAAGTTGCTGTTGCCGATGTTGGAGTTATGGATATGCTTCGTTATCATGAGTTTACAATTGGCTGGAATTGGGCAAGTGATTATGGTACAAGTGCCGACAGTAAAGAGATGTTCGATTATTTGTATGCTTATTCTCCGTTACATAACATTAAAAATGACGAAACTCCTTATCCTGCAGTTTTAATTACAACCGCCGACCATGATGACCGCGTAGTGCCCGCTCATTCGTTTAAATATGCCGCTGCATTGCAAGCCGCAAATACGGGTGATGCACCAAAATTAATTCGCATCGAAAGTAATGCTGGACATGGCGCAGGCAAACCTATCAGCAAAATTTTAGACGAATATGCTGATATGTACGCCTTTATTATGTTTAATTTGTCGATGGAGATGAAATAAATTACAGCCCAATTCCAATGAAAACAACATCATCAACTTGTTCTTGAGTATATTTCCAATTTATAAAATTGTTTTTTATAATACCAAATTGTTCTTTCATTGGTTTATGATGTATCTAGTCAAGCATTTTTAATAGCGCTTATCATAAGTTTTTTTCTATTCGGACCGCAAAATTGGTCGGCAAATCCGTATGAAAAGAGATTGCCTTTATCGTTTGTCTTACTCTAATATTCTGCATGAACGAACGGAGGAACACTATAGTCGGGAACCCGGTCTCCGATGCTCATTTGAACTCCTGTCCAATAAGTCTATTCCGTATATCGCAAAAAAATCGGTCAGAATCTTATTCCAAATTGAAACCCAAGTAAAAATTGGGCTTCTTTTTTCTTAATTCCTTGCCACGAGCCTACCATTCCAATCATAGTATCGTTCTTTAAAAAGAAGTTGTAACCCACTTTTCCATAATAAGGTTGGAATGAACGTTTTGATTCATAAGCCATAATATCTGTAACTTTAGTATCTTTGCTACGATATTCGGCTCTAACCATAGTATAACTGACGTATGAAATTCCGCCGCCGAGAATAATTTGGTGTCGATTAAATTTTTCGTTCTTAATATAGTCGAAAGGTTTGATATGCAACAAAAGGCTTATAAATCCCATATTTTCGCCATATTGTGATTTTTTTTTGGAATTTTCACCGTTAATAGTTTCTTCTTTGTCGGGCAAAGTCCATTCGTTGTAAATATGGGTTGCGGGCAGCATTGAAGCGTATCCGAAGGTAGGTGCAATTTCAAAACCTTTGAATAGCGGCACACCTACATCGTAAGAAAAGTAATAACCTTCAAACCAGCGATGACCTTCAGCGCTGCCACCGCTTGAAAGCCCCGAATTAGCGCGTATGCTCCAATTCTTTTGTTGTGAATAAATTACGCCTGTGAAAGTCAGCGCAAAAATCATTAGAAAAATTCTTTTTTTCATTATTACAATTGATTTATTTTTTTTATAACGCAACAAAAGTAATAAAATTGTTGTAATTTATGTTTGAAATAAAAAAAGTTTAAATTTTTTTAAATTTTTTTAGTTGAGGACAATTTTTATAAAAATTTCATTTATATTTGTACTTTAATTTTTGATTGGTGAGATATGAGTATTGAGATATAAGAAGTGAGAAGTGAGATTGGAGTGTAGATATTGGAATGTTCTAACTAACTGATAACTAAAAACTATCTCTTTCTCATTCACAGATTCGCTCATTCACTCATTCACTTATTTACTGATAACTAAAAAATGATAACTGAAAACTAAAATGACAACAATTTCGGAAAATTTGAAAATAATAAACAATTTTGTTACTCAAAACGTTAAATTGGTTGCTGTTTCTAAGGCACAGTCGCTTGATACAATAATGGATGCTTATACAGCCGGTCATCGAATTTTTGGAGAGAATAAAGTTCAAGAGATTCTACTCAAAAGAGAGCGGCTGCCTGACGATATTTTATGGCATTTTATCGGGCATCTGCAAACTAATAAGGTGAAACAAATAGTATCATTTGTAGATTTAATTCAAGGTGTTGACTCCTTAAAACTACTTGAGTATATTAATAAGGAATCAAAAAAGATAAACCGCACGGTTAAATGTCTGTTACAAATACATATAGCCGATGAAATGACTAAATTTGGTTTTTCAGAAGAGGAACTATTTGAGTTACTAAAATCGGGAGTTATTAATTCTTTGGAAAACATAACAATATGCGGATTAATGGGAATGGCAACTTTCACCGACAATACGCAACAAATAAGAAAAGAATTTAAAAATTTAAAAAGAATTTTTGACTCTGCGAAAAATAATTATTTTTTTGATAATGATAATTTTACAGAATTAAGCATGGGAATGTCTGATGATTTTAAGATAGCAATTGAAGAAGGAAGCACTATGATTCGTGTCGGGAGTTCGATTTTTGGATTAAGAAAATATAATTAAAATATTATTGATTAATTTGGTGATATTCAATATAATAGTTTTTATATGAAAAAAAAATATTGATTTTTTTCGATTTTTTTTCGATTTTTTTTGGTATATAAAAAAATAAGCTGTTATTTTGAATTTTTATTTGATACATTTTTTAAGTTAAAACTATAATAATAAAACGTTTATATTATTGCTGATGAAAAGAATTAAAATATTTTTATTAGGATTAATGGCAGTTGGAATGCTTTTATTAAGTTATTCGTGTACCTGCCAAGGAAATAAAAAAGGAACGGTCGAGAAAGATTTGGTTGATTCATTAATTAACGGGCAGTTATTAGATGATTTTCACAAATCGAAATTAATCTTTTATTCGTTGCCGTCTCCCTTAGAAACAGCCACGTTGATAAAAAAATCAGGAGCAACTTATGATGCTGATTTGCTTAATAGCGTTGACAATGTTTCAAAATACAACACAAATTTAAAGATGGCTCTAAATCTGGGCGTTTATAGTTCTGATTTGAGTTATACGAGTCTTTTCGACCAAAATCAAAGCACAATTTCTTACATGAATGTGATTCGTAAGTTAGCCGAGCAATTGGGGATATTGGGTGCTATTGATGAGAGCACCATCAAAAAGTTAGAACAAAACATCAACAATCGTGATGTTGTTTTGGAGATTATTTCTGAAACATTTATGAACTCCAATGCCTATCTCACTGAAAATGACCGTCCTGCGATTGTTGCAATGGTTCTTGTTGGCGGTTGGATAGAGGGACTCTTTTTGGCGACACAACTCGCCGCTAACGCTTCCGAAAATAATCACGCACTCGTTGAGCGTATTATTTATCAAAAATTATCGCTTGAAATAGTTATGAATCTGTTGGAAACATACAAAAACAGCGCTGACATCGTTTATTTATTAGAAAAAATGAGTCAACTGCAAGTTATTTATGATGAAATACAGATTACAAGCACTTCAAACGTTGAAGTTGAAACTATTCCCGATAAACAGACTACAATAATACGGTCGGATGCAGAAGTATTCATCACTCCCGAAGTATTTAAAAGGTTAGTTGTCAAGCTGAAAGAAATCAGAAGCGAATTTGTTTCTTAATACATCAATTTTTATTACTAATATCAAAAGAATGAAAACTTTTAGATATGTGGCTGTGCTTATATTGTTTTTTTTCTTAACAATAACGTTGTTAAAGGCGTATCAGCATTGTATAAGTTTTGCAAAAGGAATTGCCAAGCCCCAATTAGCACCTTACATTCATGACGGTAATTTTACTGCAACGTTCATCGAAGAGGGTGAATGCGCTGATTTACATAAAACTTTTTTTAAAGGTGAAAAATATCGTTTGGTATTTGCTGCCGTTGATGCATTGCCCAAAAATGTCAGAATTAAGATTTTGACCGAACAAACGAAAGTTCTTTTTGATAATGCAGACCATAATTACGTCTACGTGTGGGACTTTGAATTAGAATCCAACGAAAAATTAATAGTTCAAGTGCAAATCCCCGAAACTGATAGCGATGTAATTAAAGGAGGTTGTATTGCTGTTCTCTTTGGAATTCAGCCCGTTAATAAAAGGAGATAAGCAATTATTTCCTTATTCATACCTTATTGTTCCTTATGAACAACTCCTTCGGAAGAATATCAGGGTTATATTACTGACCGTCGCGATTCGATTGTGTCACAAGATGTTAGGGAACGCAAAGATAGTTTTAAAACACTACCGAAATGGGTTGGGGTGTCTCAAAAGTATCTTGCAGATGTTTTTGTCGTGAATTGGCAAGATGTTGAATGTATCTATGCCTTTGATTTTCTGTGAATTATAAAAAAAATAGACAAACACAATCATTAATAATAGAGTTACTTTCTTTTTCATTATAAATTATTTTAAAGTTAGAAAAAAATTTCATGTCCATTTTATAAATTTGAGGGGGCAAAGATATACCTTTAAAAAAAATATATTTTAAAAAAAATTTTTTTGAAAAATAATCTATATTTGAGTCCACTCCGAAAAGCCCTATTATTTAACCACAAAAGACACAAAGTGATTTGGTTATTGAATTTACCGAAATTGTTATTGAGTATACCGAAATTGTTATTGAGTTTACCGAAATTGTTATTGAATTTACCGAAATACACAAAGGACGCAAAGAATAAAATATCAATATATATCAACTTGTGTTCTTAGTGCATTCTTTGTGTACTTTGTGGTAGAAAACATTTTTCAGAGTGGACTCATATTTTGTTATATGGAGATTAGTTTGCTACTAATTACAACGGGTTTTTAATTATTTCGCTTACGCAGACAATAAAAATCATAGTGTTGGTTGTC
The DNA here is from genome assembly GCA_009777175.1 of Marinilabiliaceae bacterium. GTDB lineage: Bacteria > Bacteroidota > Bacteroidia > Bacteroidales > Marinilabiliaceae > WRMI01. The sequence goes on along the minus strand of WRMI01000010.1, from coordinate 28,089 downwards.
AGTGGTTTATATTCATGCCTACTCAAGATTAAGATGTTGCACTTCGTTAAGCCAATTCACTATTGCTTCAATTATTTGTTTGTCAACATTTTGCTTTACAGAATATTCAGAAGGTGTTGATTTTCCTACCCCTGTTTGAAGTAAATGATTAAGATTATCAAACAATACAAAAGTAGTATTTGGTTTTTTGCCTAAATCTTTTTTCCATAAATCAAAATCTGCGACTGTAACTTGATAGTCTCTTACTCCTTGTAAAAATAAAATTGGACGATTTTCATTAACAAATTCTTTTGATGGAAAATAATTTGCAATATCCAAATAGTACTTTGGATGAACGCCGAGAGGCAGTAAATCCTTAGGAGTATTTTCATCAAAATCTTTTCTTTGCAATCGTTTTACTTTCTCCAATTCAACAATTTTCATACTGTCGATATAATTTTTTGTTTCTTGCGTTTCTGCCTCTTGCTTATTCAGTCCCCAAAGATATTCGTATTGGTCAATTAATAATTCCGAAAAAGAACGAGAATTGCCCGCTAATGAAATAAAACCACTCGCATTTTTAGATAAATTTGCTATTCGTGGTAATGTATAGCCACCTAAACTGTGTCCTAAAACATAAACATTTTCGATTCTGTCGGAATAATTGTTCTTTAAAAAATTGACAGCTTCAACAGCATCAAAAACGCTTTCTTCGTTCATCGTTAAATTAGAAACATCTAAATTATTATCAATCAAAGTTCTTTTATTGTATCGTAAAACAGCAATTCCATTAGAAGAAAGACCATAAGCAATATCTCTAAAAGGTTTGTTATCAACAATTGTTTCATCGAAATCGTGCGCTCCCGAACCGTGAACTAAAACAACAGCCGATACTTTTTGATTTTTTGATAAATTTTTGGGAATTGTTAAACGACCATCCAATATTGAATCAGGGGGCAGTTTAATTTCAATCTCTTCGAATTTTGTTTTATTTACATAGTCCGCATCGATGTATTCTTTTTTATCAGGTTGTTTTTCAATGGGTTGAATAAAAAAGCCCGAAACCTCTATTTTGTTATTTTCGCTATTTTTCTCTACAGTGATTACGGTTCTAAGTGAATCTTTTTCAAAAATTAAATGATTGATAAAAACTATACCGATATCAACTTTATGCGACTCCGAATAATCACTTATAGCAATAAATTTTCCTAATTGCATTTGCAATTGTACCCAAAGAATTTGTACCTGTTGTTGATTTACTCCGGCAGAAAGTTTGTCATTAAAATTTTCTGTTACTTTATTAAAATCACCGCTTGTTAATGATTCTATTAAATCTCTTGCAACTTTTTGATATTCTGGATTTGCTTTTATACTGTTTGGCATCCACATCAACAAAAAGATAAACGAAAGTATTATATTACTTTTTCTCATAAATGTTAAACTCCTGTTCATAATAATTATTTTATATATTTTACTTATTTTACTTATGTCCGTTTACGTAAAGTTTTTGATTACTAATCCCATTCTAATAGCTTCGGGGTTTTGCCTTTTGTTTTGGTAAGTTTTTTGTCAAAACCGCTTTCTCGTTCCTCTTGTACCAAACATATCACACATAACGTATTTTTTTTATTTTAGTATTTTTTTTAGAATATCATTCCTAATATACATTATTATGTAAGAAAATATGTCGCATCTCTGCTATCTGTGCGCATTTCATTTTTTTCAGGAATATAATAGGAAAAATAAGGTATATTTTTTTTATTTTTTTGAAACAAAATAAAAAATAATACGTTTATGTATCATTTAAATTGGATAAAACATTAGAACGATTCTATTTTTTTCACTACTTTTTACATTTTGTTTTTAAATGAGAACATATCTTTTATTTTATCAAATTTGCTTGTTATATAAAAAAAATATCTACTTTTGCAAAAAAATTAGATGATATGTCCGTGAAAGAGCATAATACTAAAACAGATTATATATCAATGGTTTATGGCAGTACTAATAACAGAACAAGAAGTAAAATTTTACTATAAAATAAATAATTGGCGGCAACACATTACCAGCTCCTCATTTTTGTTGCTTTTGACCATCATTTTGCTTTGTGCATGTTCCCCAAAACAAACAAAAAATGAAACATCGGTTTATTATTCTATAAATCTTTTGTTAGAAGAATATAATCGACAATTAGATATTTCTCCTGATAGCGCTTTTTATGTAGCGCAGGAAGCTCTACATCTCTCTCGACAAATTGCTGTCAATGATGAAATAAAGTTCGAAATTTATAATTCCTTAGGAATTTCATCACAAAAGGCAGGACAATATATTAATGCCATTGAATATTTTAATGAAGCACTTCAACACATAAAAAATATTCCTCCTCAAACATTAGCAATATTATACGATTACATCGGACATACTGCTTTGATGTTAGATAAAACAGATGTCGCAATGGAATATTTTCCACTTTCATTAAAAATATATGTTGAACTAAAAGATATAGAGGGACAGGCATCATCACACCGAAACATTGGTGCCGTATATAAAAGTGAGAGGAGATTTGCTGAATCCGAAGAGTATTTCAATATTGCTATGAATTTATATATGCAGGCAGATAATATCAAAGGACAGGCAAGTTGTTACAACAATCTCGGCGGACTTTACGCTGAATTAGACGAATATGAAGAAGCATTGGAACATTATTTAAAAAGCGAACAACTTTGCCTCGAAGCCAATGATACTGAATTATTGCTTAAAGTTATATATAACAAAGGGTTGCTTATGTTAGATTTTCGAGAATTCGAACCCGCACGAAACGAATATTTAAAAGTGTTAGACTATGCAATTGAACACTCAAATTATAGAGCATTAGCCGAAACTTATTATTCACTCGGGCATATTATGTACAAAATTGATAAAGCAGACTCCGCAATATTTTATTTTAATAAATCGATTGAAGTTTCGCAGCGATTTCATCTAAGGGATGTAGAAATTTGGGCTTTTAATGGTCGTGCAGACAGTTATACAAAACTCGGAGAATATACTAATGCTATCGAAGATTTTATTTTAACAAGTGTAAAATCTGAATATTTAAGCATTGATAATCAGACCAAAGCACGCTCTTTTACAGAACAATATATGCAGTATAAAGAAAGTATAAGGCAAGAATTGGAAAAAGATCGTAGACTTAATCTACAAAAATTTCTTATTACTGCATTAGGGGCAGTCTTACTTTTAATTATATTCGCATTATTTTTGATAAACGGAAACAGACAAAAAAAGAGAACAAATAGAATACTTTCAGACCAAAGAGACGAAATTGAAAATCAACGTAATGAACTTTCGAATCAGCATCGAGAAATATCTCAAAGTATTGAAGCGGCAAGTTTAGTGCAAAAAGCCGTTCTCCCGCCAACTGATTATTTAGATAAAACTCTTTCCGATTATTTTATCTTAAATATGCCTCATGATGCGGTTAGTGGTGATTTTTATTGGATGACAATTAAAGACCAATATAAAATTCTTGCTGTTGCTGATTGTACAGGACACGGTGCATGCGGGGCTGTTGTCAGTATGCTCGGAATATCATCACTTAATAAAATTGTTAGCGAAATGGAAGTACCAAAAAGTGACCTTATTTTAAATCAACTGCGTGAACTTATTATACAACTCCTCAACCCCCAAGGCGCACTTTGGAATACACGCAACGGTATGGATATTGCACTGATTATTTATAACACTATCACCCGCGAAATAGAATTTTCAGGCGCAAAAAACCCGCTATACATTATTAATAATAGAAAATTAATAGAAAAAAAAGCCGACAGAATGTCAATAGGAATTGACGAAAAACAACACTTGCCGTTTACTTCTGAAAAATTCATTTATAAAGATGGTGATACTTTATATATGTTTTCTGACGGTTATACCGACCAATTTGACAGCGAAAATAAAGAACGTTTTAAAAAGAAACAATTTAAAGAATTTCTTTTGTCAATTTCAGATAAACCTATGCAAGAACAATTTTATGAGTTGGTAAAAGAACATTGGATTTGGAGGGGAGATACTCATCAAACAGACGACATTTTAATACTCGGAGTAAAATTTTAATAATATATATAAATCATAAATAATTAAGTAGTTATGAATAGAATCAAAATTTTTTGTGTAATTAGTGCTTTTCTGTTTTTACAAAAAATAGATGCACAAGAAGATGGTTTACACCACGTTATCAGAATCAATGGACGTATTGTGAATCAACAATCAGGGAAGGAATTGCAATCTAACGAGCAAGTGAATATGCACACAATGCTCTTATTTGGCAAAGCCTCTGATAATGCTATTTTGCGAAGTCCATCCCAAAGAAAGTATGAACTTGTTTCCCCGGGTACTTTATTAGTTTCGTCTGAAAAGTCGCTCCGTGAAATGAAAAGTCGACCAATGACAGACACTAACATTAGGCTTACAGGGGAAATGCCTCCCGAAACTTTGAGAAAATATTTTGGTGCCGACACTTTTGCCATCGTGGGCAACAGATTAGACATCGAAGTGGGACCCCAAAATCAGCAAAAATATGATTTGCTGTTCCGTTTCAAAGAGAACAAGAAAAACAAAGAAGTGGTTTCTAATGATTTTGCCATTAAACAAAGCGACTTCGGAACTCCTTTTATTAACGAATGTACAATTCTGTTACGTGAAGGAAATAATGTAACAGAAGTTACAAAAGTGTCGATTGTGTTTGTTGATGAGCAAAATCTCAGGTCTGAATTCACGGCATGGCTTACGGGTATGGAGGAAATTACAGACACTAATTACAAAAAACGCGAAGAATTACAGCAATATTGTAGAGATGTCTATGGAGTTATGGACCACGACAATATGCATTATGCAATCGGACGTTATTTGGAAGATTTGAAATGAATAGAGTAGGGGAGGGACTTATTTTTTTAACCGCCCCACTAATACTCCCGTAACATTTGTACGTTTTTGTAAATAATCGTCAAATGGAATGGTAGTTATTTCTACTTTTTTGCTTGTGGATGAGGCATGTAATAAATGCACTCTCCCTTTTATGATTACCGCCAATCCAACGTGTGAAACGTCTAATCCTTTTATTGACGTTGTTAAAGCAATTATATCACCATCTAATATTTCGCTTTCTGCGGTTTTGAAATAATTTTTTGTAATATATTTCATTGAGTATGAGGAAATTGAAGCCTCGATGGTTTTCATCAAAGATATTTGAGATGTATTTGTTAATTGTTTGTAAAAAGATGGATTTGTTGTCATAAAATTAACGTAACAATCGAATTGTGCATTTCCAATTAGTTCGCTAACAATAGTGATTATTCCTTTTTGAGTATTATCAAACAACCAATCTGAAAAATAGTGCAAACGAGAAGAATAACCATCAATTATACCCGACTTGTACCTTATTAATGTGAGCTTTTGAATAAAACTGTCAAAATCATACTCTTTATTTGAAAAACATAATGCAAATGCAGTTACATACTCAACAAAAGTAACACAATCCATTTCGGATAAATTTATCACAAGTCGCTCATTATCATCAATATCAAGAGTGGACGATGTATAAGGAGTACCGATAAAAAATTTTCCAATTTCTGTAATATATTCATTGATAGATAAATCTTTATAGCCGAATTTATTTAATATTTGGGCAAAAATAGCAGAATCAGAAGATGTTGTAACAATATCGGCATTTTTAGAATGCTCTATTGTCATTCCTCCTGATAATCTAAAAAAAACAGAAAATGACAATATAATGAAAACAAAAAGGAATAGTTTCTTTGCAACTCTTTTTATTTGATTACTAATATTTTGCATATAACCCTTTTTTATTTTTTTGTAATAAATTCAGATTGCAAAGATAGATGAAATTTTTTTTGAAACAACAAAAAAAAATAAATATTTTTTTTGGTTTTTCATTCTGTTAGGCGATGCATTGAGCTTGTCGAAAATGATTGCATCCTTTTTTGGGAGATACCCCGAATTGCGCTTACGCTTATTCGGGGTTATCTACGTTGCACTCGTACCGAGTGCTGCTGTGTGGGGTGTATGGATGTTGTGGGGTTTGGTGCATTCCGTTAGGAATGCATCGCTTGGTAGAAAAATAGCATAGCAAGCAACCCGCATTCCGTTAGGAATGCATCCTTCGTGCGACTTTGTGAAAAAACCTTTGTGTGCCTTCGCGGTAGAAAAAATCTAACCACAAAGGAACACACAAAGGATTCACAAAGATTTTTTGATGTGCCCCGAATTGCGCTTACGCTTATCCCTCATTCACTCATTCACCCATTCACTCATTCACTCATTTAGCAAAAGCAAGTTAACTAATTCTCTTACAGCGCCTTTGCCGCCGTCGGTTTTGAGTATTGTTATTCCTGAAATATTTTTTATTTCATCAACGGCATCTGCGGGACAAGCCGCAAAGCCAACGTTTGAAAGTAATTCTAAACAATTTATATCATCGCCGATGTATGCAACTTCGCTTAATTCGATCCCTTCTTTGGTGCATATTTCTTTTGCTGCTGCAAGTTTGCCGCCAAATTTTTCCCCTTGATAAAGGTAGTCTAATTGTAATTTTTGGAAACGCCGTTCTACCAACTTTCTATCTTCTGATGTTATGATTCCGGTTTTTATTCCTTTTTCTCTCAACAATCGGAAACCCATTCCGTCGTGTGTATTAAATTTTTTCAGTTCGTCGCCATTTTCAGAATAATACATTCCCGCATCAGTAAGAACACCGTCAACGTCTGAAAGAAAAAGTTTTATTTTGGAAAAATCAGTTTCGGGTGGTGCTATATGTTTTCGGAAAATTTTTTCTGCAACAATCCAATCCTCTTCTTCGTCAATTTCGATAGCGGTATATTCGGGCATTTCGTAAATACCTATTTTTCCTGATAAACGATTTCCTGATTTGATAATATTACCGACACTATTAATATAGAATGCGCCATTTTCCATTATTTCGCCATCAAAATCTTGTCTACGTGGACGGTTTTTGAAATCATAATTTTTGGATGTACCATCTGCGTTCCAAAAAAAACGTTTATATCTGACACAAGTGAGCAGAGAATCATATTTATTAAGGAAATATTGGTCTAATGCTTCTGTAAAATGTTTACTTTGAGTAAGTGGCGATGTTGCTTGCACAAGAATAAATATATCGTTGTCTGAAATCCACTCTTTGGAACGGTTAATAAAATCAAGCATTGCACTCTCGGTTGATGCTGTATCAGTAGCACTTTCAGGGGAACGAGCAAAAAGAGAAACTTTTGAAAAGTTGAAATTTGTAACAATTTTCTCAATTTCTTTGCTATCAGTAGAAACAATAATTTTATCTACATTATTTGTTTCTTGCAGTGCTTTTAAGTTCCAATAAACTAAAGGTTTTCCGCAAAAAAACTTAATATTTTTCAGCGGAATTGACTTACTGCCACCGCGCACTGGAATAAATGCAATTATTCCCATCTTATTTGGTTCTTTTTTAATTTGTTTCGTTGAACAGATTCAATATGAAGAATTTCTATTTCTTTGTTTATCAATGCTTTACTAACAGCTCGGCAATCTCGTGTTAATTTTCTTAATCCGTCTGGTTCTAATGATGCCGCGTGGTCAGTGCCTTTCCAAGTACGGTCTAAAGTGTAGTGCCTTTCAATCCATTGAGCACCGAGCGTAATTGCGGCAACGTCAACAGCGATTCCTAAATGGTGTCCCGAAAATCCGATGGATTTAACACGATTTTCGTAACTATTTTTAAGTCTGGTTATTTCCAAAAGACAAATATCTTCAAATGGTACAGGATAGCCCGAAGTACAACTATAAATAACAAGATTTTTATTTTTTCCTTTTGACTCGAAAAACGAGATAATTCGTTCTTCCTCTTCTTGCGATGTCATACCGAACGATAGGTGAATTTCCCCGTCATAGTTGTCGCACAAAAATTCGAGCATTTTTTTGTTGAGATTACATGCAGATGGAATTTTTATCAGTTCAGGTTTCAAAGAAACAATTTCCTTTGCAGAAATAATGTCCCAAACGGACGTAGAGTATATAAGACCATATTCTTCGCACCACTTTTTGAGTTGTTTGTGTTGTTCTAAATCAAATTCTAAAAATTCTCGGTGTTCGCCATAAGTAGCACCGTAGGAGTTTGCAGGATTTGGGTGCGGACTATTGTATTCGTCGGCGCTCAACAACTCTTTATTGTTTCTTTTTTGAAATTTTATGACATCAACTTTGCAAAAAAGCGCTGCTGTTAATATCATTTCGCGGGCGATGTTCATGTCGCCTTTGTGGTTACAGCCTACTTCGGCTATGATTTTTGGAGTGTTCATTATTATATTTTTAAAATTATATTCTTATTAACAATTCATCGCCATCGGGATAGACAATTTGTTTACCTGTTTCCCTATCAATAACAACAATTTGCAGGTGGTCAGTATATTTAAAATTAGAAAAATACATCTCATCGTAATTTTCTTTTTCAATTAAAAGCGCCTCAATATTTTGATTATTTTCGATGCAATCAGACATTAAAAGCAAATTTTCAGCGTGTAATACTGTTGCACCTGTTGCGATTAGTTTCTTTTCGTAATATTTAAATTTTGTGAAAAGGGGCTCTACAATAAGAACGGTTATCTGTTCGTCGGTAGGTTCGGGCTTTGATTGTTTGTCGTGTCGGATTTCGAAAATGGGCAATTCTTCGGTTTTTAGCGGTAAGAATGGAATTGTGAAAAAGAATGATGTTCCCTTTCCTGTTTCTGAATTTAACCACATCTCTCCGCCCATTAGTTGTACTAAATTTCGAGAAATAGTAAGTCCAAGTCCTGTTCCGCCGTATTGTCGTGTATTTCCCAAATCTACTTGTCTAAATAGCTCAAAAACAACTTTTTGGTGTTCGGGTGAAATTCCTATCCCTGTATCTTCAACGACAAATTCAAGCATCGTTGCTGACGCTTGTCGATATCCAAATTTTATGTAACCTTTTTCGGTGAACTTATACGCATTGACTATTAAATTTGTTAGTGTTTGCCGTAAGCGCGTATTATCTACAAAAAGAATGAAATCGTCAATTGCTTCGGTATTGTCAAAAATAAGTTTAATATTCTCTTTTTTGCTTGGTTCTGGATATGCTTCGAAAAAAGTTTTAAGTTCGTGCATTAAAACATTGAGTTTAAGCGGAGTAGGAAATATTGTCAGTGAATTTGCTTCAATTTTTGAGATATCAATAATATCTTCAATAAGTTTTGTAAGTTGAATACTGTTAGAATTCACTATATCAATATATTCTTTACGTTCGTGGTCGGAAATATCGTCGCAACAAATGAAGTTCAGAAATCCTACGATGCCGTTCAGAGGAGTTCTAATTTCGTGGGACATATTAGCGAGGAAAGATGATTTAAGTTTGTCTGCTTCTTCGGCTTTATTTTTAGCGTGAGTAAGTTCTCTTGTCTTAATTTCGACCATTTGTTCCAATTGCGTATGATATTTTTCCAACTCTTTTTCTGCTTTTTTCTGTTCGGTAACATCTCGTAAAATTTGACCTACGCTATATTTGTTATCCCCTGTTGTGATTCGGAACAAAGAACAAACAAGGTATTTTTTTCTACCGACATCTATGGTAAACTCGAATTCGTATTGATCTTTAATTTTTTCTTTTTCGTCGGCTGGTTCTACCAAAGAATTAAGGAGAATTTTGAATCTTTCTTCTGCTTTGTTATCCGATTTGTTCAAAATTTTAAACACTTCCCAGCCGTACCTTCCTAATGCATGACTTCTTGTGATACCTGTAATATTTTCTTGTTCGGGGTTCCATTCTATAATTTTTCCTTCGTGGTCTGAAAATGCGATGCCTTCAACTGTTTGTTTAATAAATGTACTTAATTTTTCTTCACTTTCTTCTTTTTTAGCGACTGCTTCGATACGTGCGGCAACTTCGGTAGCGAGTTGATCGTTCTTATTATTCAGTTCATCGATGGTAGCGTATAACTCTTCATTGGTAGCGTAAAGTTCATCGTTTGTGGCTTCAAGTTTGCTATTTGTTACATTTAGGGTTATAGTACGTTCTTTGACTAATTGTTCGAGATTTTCGCGATAGTTCTTAAGTTCAATTTCTTCTAATTTTCTATCTGTTTTATCAAAAATAATACCGTCACTAACAGTCCATTCGTCTTCAATATGAGAACTAAATTTCATACGGAGCCATTTCACTTTTTGGTCGCAAAATAAAAATCGTATTTCTTTATCTAATACAGTGTTAGAGCAAAGATGATTGAAAATATCCATTCCAAGCATATTAACCTCTTCGTGGTGAAAATTTTGAAAAACTAACTGAAAATTTTCCATTGCGGCTTCCATAGGAATATTTGTAATTGCCTCCCAATTAGAACTTGCGTAAACTAATCGAACATGGCTTATCCAATCCATTGCAGCCGTAGGTTGTGATAATACTTCTGTTTTTATTTGAATACGTAATAAGCAGTTGTCGGGAATATTATCGGCAATTGTCATTAATCTGTTCCTTTCTAAAAGGATTTCTTGTTTAACTTGATTAAGTTCTAATTCATTGTTTTTCAGTGATGTGATGTCGGTAGCATAATTAAGTTGCACCCATCTACCGTCTGTCCATTTAATGGCACCAACTTTTCGTAAAAGCCACTTATTAGTATCTTCTTCATATTCTTCTCTTGTATTAAATTCTCTTGGGCAATCATTTTCATCGAGTAGGTCAACATTTGGACAAAAGTCGCATGGACCCGTTTTTCCTTTCTGAATAGTTTGCCAGCACAATTTTCCTTCAATATCTCCATAAACTTCTTTTGCGTTCCTATTTGCAAATAGAATCTTGTAATTTTCAATATCAATGGCGTAGACAACGAAATCGAGGTTGTCGAGGACTGCTGTCATTGTTTGTTGTGACGAAATCATTGCCGTTTCAATTTTGTTACGATATGTAGCGTTTGAAAGGATTCTTGTCATATTAACAAGGACATCAATTTCATTTTTTTTCATTTTTTTGCCTGTCAAAGATTCGTCAAACTCAATATATCCGAGATGAAAATCGCTCACAACAAGTGGTATAATCAAAATAGAACGATTTCCTGATAGTTCTAAAACAGATGTTTCGTTTTTATTTTCTGAATTGTCTGAAATATACAGGTAACCGTCTTGATTTAACATATAAATAGCGTCAATAAGTCCGTCGTAATCTGTTCCTAATTTTTCGATAATGTCTAAACATAATTGGGATGTTTTTCTCAAATCTTTGGTAAAGTCGTCGCTGTGCCACTCGTGTGTTTTAATAAAATGTTCTTGTGTATTGTTATTTTCGAAGATAGCGATGCGGCTCATTCCAGCAAATTTACCTATTTTAGTAAGAATGCTTTTCATATCGGCAGAAATGTCGTTAGAAAATTGAGCCGTTTGTAATATCTTGAAAAATAACGTTCTAACTTCTACTGTTTTTTCTAATTCTTTGTTTGTTTTAAACAGTTCGCGGTTTGATGTAACAGAAAGGTCAAGTGCTTCGTTAAGTTTGCTGTTTGCTGTTTTAAGTTCTTCGGTTCGTTCTTGGACTAATGTTTCTAATTTGTCTCTATATTTTTTGAGTTCTGCTTCGCTTGTTTTACGGATATTGATGTTCATAATAAATCCGTCCCAGACGACTAAATTTTCTTCTTTGTGAGGTCGCATTGAAAGTTGCATCCAATTTCCACCGAAACGAATTTCAGTGTTCAGGTCTTCCATTCGTGCGGCAGATTTTTGGATATTCATTAATAAATCTTTTTGTTCGTCGGGATGAACGAATGATAAAAAACTATTAAAATTGTTCATTGCACTTTCGAATGGAATTCCTTCATTTTCCAATTTGTCGGAACTAATATAAGACATTGTAGTCTCTTTTGTAATCGTATTCATTGTGAATTGACAAAGTCTGCAGTCGGGCAAATTGTTTGCTAACATGTGCAACCTGTTTCTTTCGACTTCCAATTCTTGTTCAACAACTTTTCGCTGGTCGATATTAATAGCGTATCCGTCCCAAATAACTAAATCATTTTCGAAGTGCGGTCTTGATGACATTCTAATCCAGCGAATTGTACCGCGATATATTATTCTAAATTCAACATAAAAGTCTGTTTTAGTTAGTCTTGCTTGTTCTCGTTTCATGTTAACTAACTTTTTATCGTCAGGGTGAATAACTGCTAAAACCGAATCAAAGTTTTTCATTGTTTCTTCGACAGATACTCCCATCATTTCTTCCCACCCAGAACTTAAAAAAGTATAATTAAGTTTATTTGTTTTGGTATCCAATTCGTTACGATAGATGACAATATCAGGGAATGCCTCTAAACGTTCTTTTTCGGCAATTAGAGTTATTTCGGCTTCTTTACGTGCGGTAATGTTAATAACAACTCCCTCCCAAATAATCATTGTTTTATCTAAACGAGGAGTTGCTTGCACGTGCACCCATCTAATATCACCATTCACCAAAATTCGATGCTCGCTATTGAAAACTGCCAATGTTTGTGCGCTTTTGCGTAAATCTTCTCTTACTTTTTGAGAGTCATTGTTAGGGAAAAAAGAAAAAAGATTATTTATGTCAGATAACACTGATTCTGCGGGGAATCCCATCACTAATTCCCATTGTGCGCTAACGTAAATCATTTGTAATTTTTCGGAAACAGGGTCTAATGCTAACCTAAAAAGTACTCCGTTTGGAATGTTGTCGCTAAGTGTTTGTAGTCGTTGCTTTTCGTTAATGAGTTCTTCTTCGGCGATTTTCAGTTCTGTAATGTCTCTAATTCCACCAATAATGTTAAGTAGATTTCCGTTATCGTCTCTGATTCCTGTACCAAAGTCTTGAATATGAGCATATTCACCATTTTCTTTTAAAAGTCTATAATTAACGTCAAAAACAGCATCACCGCTAACATCTAATAAAAAATCTGTATAAGCGTCTAATACTTTGTTTCTGTCTTCTGGGTGAATTAAATTTTCCCAACTTTTTTCTTTTGGCAGTGCGTTGTCTGAAACGCCTATTATTCTTAACAAATCTTTGGAGCGGTCATAATTGTAAACTGGCTGGTCGGTAGATGTATGGTCGACCTGTACGTTCCAAAGACCTGAACTTCCCGCTTTCATTATCATAGACAAACGGACCTTATTTTCTTCCAATTCGTCTTTCAATAAGCGAACCTCTTCTTCTAATTGCAAAATGCGTTCGTTAGTCGTTTCCATGATTGATATTATTAATTTTTTAAATTATTGATATTTAATTTGTAAAATAACATATTATCAGATTCCTCATTTCACTACGTTTCATTCGGAATGACGAATTAATACTTTGTGGTAGTTCAGTTTCCGTTGCGGTAGTGCAGCAGCGGAAACTTGCCACATCAAGAGGAATGAAATGGTCATTCCGAGCGTAGCGAGGAATCTTTTTTTGTGAATAATGCAGGCTAACATACTTTTTTTAATTTATTTATAACTTTTTCTGCAAGTTTTGTTTTTTTGTCAATATGGACGATAATATCTTTGACTGCGGGGTGTTTTTTAAATTCACCTCTAACGTTCTCAAAATCAGAAATTCGAATCTCTTCTTCGCCATCAATTCCAAATCCTGTTTGTGATTGCAGTGTAAACTCTTTTTTGGCATCTTCATACATCATTTCATCTAATGAAACAACTGCCTCTTTCCATTGATTTACAAATTCTATCAACCGTTCGACTGATACTGTTTTTATATCAATATCTACCTCACTTTTCAGCCGTTTTACTATCCAATTCCAAGCCCAAATTGGATACATTTTTTTCCATTCGTGATAATGATTATTCAATTCTTCGAGTTTTATCTCATCATTTTCTATTCTATCAATCAGTTTGTTAACAATTTCTTTCGGAACTAAAAGTCCGCCCATATCTATCCACTCGCATACTCCTTCATTGCTATGTGGTGATAATGCCTTATGCATCTCATCTTCGTTTGAATATTCGGAAATTTCAAGTTTTTTTACTAAACCGTTTCCGAGAAATTTTATAATTCCAAGTTTGTATAAATAGATGCCTCTTTCGAGTGCTCGATGGCTTATTATTGCGCTATTAAACATATAATATTCTGATAAAGAGCCTGATGTTTCTCTTAAATTTTCCAAAATTTTATATCCTTTTATCATTTTTTGGATGGAATATGGACTCAATAGGTTGAATAATATGGCATCTAACAGATTATTATCTTTTCTAATATCTCTTTTGGGCCACTTTCTTGCGTCACGGATTGTTCCAATACTTTTGAGGTTAATTGCGGGTACAAGGATACTTTCGTCTTTATTTTCAATAAGATATGAAAAAGGTAGGTCAGATGTATCTAAATTTCTATAATGACGTCCCATTATCAAAGAAAAAGCGCCTATTTTACCGGGCCACAAAATATAAGAATCGCTTGTTGTTTTACTACCTCGCTCTACAATTCCTTGGTGAATTGGTCCAAGTTTATATTTGTGATTACTCTGATTTGAGCCACTACCCGCATTCAAAAAGGAATAATATGCGGCTATCAATAATGTAGATTTATGGTGCGAAACAGTATATGGACCCGCAAAAATTGAACATGCCTCGCCATGTAAACCTTGACAATTGGCAAAGAATACAGAATTTTCTGCCGAATATTGTTTATCGAGAACTGTTCCTTGCCCCACAAAACAGTTGTTAATTACTGACGCTTGATTGATATTACTTCCACTTGTGGTTATAAAATTTTTTGCAATAACATCTGGACCGATGATAGCGGGATCTTGTTGTGAACTATTTATGGTTCCATTGCAAAGACGGTTAACTCCATCTAAAACAGCATATTCGCCAATATTTACGTTAAGTATTGTACGACAACTTCTGATTTGCGCACCTTTACCGATAGTTCCCATTTGTGAAGATATTTTTTTAGAATAATCATCGATGAGGTTTTGCAACTTTGCAATTAATTTCGGTTTATGCCTGTAAAATGCTGTTAAATAGGCTGTATGTGCGGATAGTTCGTTGTAAATAGGAACTTCACGACCACCGGTTTCATTTAGTACCGCAACTTTTATTCCATTCCCAAAACTTGAATTGCCATCAACTGACAATGTATCAACACATTCAATGCAAACATTATTTTGGATATTGTAATTAGCAATATAATTTCGTATATCATTAATATATACATTATCACCAATTTCGCAGTTATGGATGGTTGCATTATAAATACCTGAATCTCGTTTTATATTGCCGTGAAAGGTAATTATTTTTTCAAAAATGCCAAGTTTTATATCTCCTGAAAAATTAACGTTTTGAATATTATAAGGTAAAAACTTTTTTTTGACCAAAATTTTTGACCAATCGTCACAAACACATCTATTTTCTTCTAATACTATTATTTCAACTGTCGAAAGATTTCTATACTTATCCATTGTGTATCAAATATATAGTTAGTTTTTTATATAAAAAATCGATTAAAAATAACCATTTTTACGAAAACAGAAAAAAAAAGTTATAAAAAAAGATAAAAAAAATAAAAAAAAAATTCAGAACTCATGACTTGGGGCAAAATCGATTGTTGCAAATTTCACCAAATCATATTTTGAGTTGTTTTATTCCGTTTAAAAAGCTGTGCATTAAATTTATTGAAATGAATACATCCTTTTTTGGGAGATCCCCCGAATTGCGCTTTTTTGGACGACCGCAAGGGTACGCCCCTACCGGGGTATCTCCAAAAATGCGACATATTTAGTCTGCGGTATCTTTTTCATAATCCTTTTCCAAAAAATTTGGTGGCAAAGATAAAAAACTAATTTAGAAAAATATTTTTTAGCCACGAATTGCACTAATTAACACTAATTTATTGAATATAATCAGTTTGATAACTTATCTCTCCATTGAATCAAATCTTTATTTTTTATTTGTCATCATAATGCCCCCAAAGAGAAATTACGAAAACAGTGATTTTATCATCGTCAATAACATATAACATTCTATGTCCGTCATCAATACTTCTTGACCAAATTCCTGCTTGTTTGTATTTAAGTTTATGAGGCTTTCCTGTTCCCGATTCGGGGTGATTTTTAAGTTCTTCAAATAATTTGTGAATTTTTTTAAGAAGAATTTTATTTCCAGCCTTAATGTGCCTTTCCAAATGATTTTCGGCTACTATATCCAATTCTAAAAAGAAGGTCATAATCCCATTTTAAACTGAAGTTCTTCAATAGTATATCTTTTGGTTTTCCCTTCCTGAATATTTTTTAGCCCTCTATCTATTATTTCGGAAACTTTAGGAATATAATCTTTTTTTGTTTCATTGTTATTTACTTTAACGATATGAAATCGATTTCTTCCGTTTTGTACGTATACTTGTTCGCTAAGCGCCATCTTGAGGTACTTTTGCAAGTTTATTGAAAATTCATTAGTATTAATTAAAGTCATCGTATTTTATTTTTTAAATTTGGGTGCAAAGATAATAAAACTAATTGAGAAAATGATTTTTTTTTTACGATTTTTTAACGCAAAGGCGCAAAGTTGAGGACGCAAAGAACGTTAAAAGTTTTCAGTTTTCAGTTTTCAGTTATTTTTTGTGAAGCCTTTGTGGTTAGATTTTTTACCACGAAGTCGCACAAAGGTTTTTTCACATAGTCGCACAAAGGTTGCATTCCTAACGGAATGCGGGTGTGATGATTGAATGTTTTCTACCGAGCGATGCATTCTTTTCGACAAGCTCAAAGCATCGCCTAACGGAATGCTGCCATTCAACCAGGAAGACGCACTAAAATCGGCGGCACTACTCACTACTCATTACTCACTACTCATTACTCACATCTCACTACTCATTACTCATTACTCACTACTCACTACTCATTACTCACTACTCATTACTCACTACTCACTACTCATTACTCATTACTCACATCTCACTACTCATTACTCACATCTCACTACTCATTACTCATTACTCACATCTCACTACTCATTACTCACATCTCACTACTCATTACTCACTACTCATTACTCACTACTCATTACTCATTACTCACTACTCACTACTCATTACTCATTACTCACTACTCACTACTCATATCTCTCACCACTTTTTTCCCAAAACTTTTATTCACGAGTTCTCTTTTTCGGGGGATGAATGTTCCTTTTTCCATTTCGCGCAACATGGCGGTCGCAAGCAGTTTAAACATTTTTTCTTCTTGACTTTCGTTTTTGTAGAATGTTTCCCACGCAAAATGGTATAGTTCTTGCAATCTTTGGGGACTCATATTTTTTGGTTGAAAAACAACTTTTCCTGCATTGTAATTATCCCAGTTATTATCAAAAATTCTGTTATTTTGTTTAAGGTCGCTATATGCTTTTGTGTGAGGAAATGGAGTAAGGATAGTAAATTCGGCTAAATCTAAATTTATTTCCAATAAAAAATCAATAAGTCTTAAAATATCGTCTTCTGTTTGATTATCGAGTCCGAGCAAAATAGTTCCTTCTACACCAATACCGAAGTCGTGGTATTTTTTAATTCTATCTTTAATATAATCAGAGGTATCGAAAACGGCTTGATATACGTACCATGCGCCTGCCTTTGCGGCTAATTTCAAAATTTTGGGGTCGTCGTCAATAGTGTGGCTCACAAAATTTTTATTTAGAGGTATCATTGCGTTAAAAAGTTCTGTTTCCCATTTTTTATCTTGTGCTAAAGAGTTATCAACAATAAAAATTCGGTTATTATCAATTTTTTCTAATTCGTCAATGGCACTTTTAACGGGTCTTGGTCTAAATTTACGACCTCCGAGGAATGAAACAGCACATGGATAACAATTGAATCTACAACCACGCGAGGCATGAAACAAATCGACCATCTGAACTCCTTTATGGTTGTAAAGATTCTTGTTGTAGAGGTCTCTACGTGCGGGAGTAATTAAGTTCGTGTCGGGTAGGTCGTTCATAAAATTATAAACTTTTTTCAGATTTCCATTTTTCCAGTCGTTAATGAAATTTTCTGTATGTCCTTCGGCTTCGCCGAGGAAAACAGAGTCAGCGTGAAGGGATGTTTCTTCGGCGTGTAACATTGTTGCAATTCCGCCGAAAATCACTTTTTTTCCTCTATTTTGAAATTCTTTGGCGATTTTCCACCCTCTTTTGACTTGTGTAGTCAGCATCATTGAAATGCCAACAAAATCGCAATCTTCGTCAAAATCAATATTTTCAACATTTTCGTCTGTAAAAGAAATGACAATATCGTTGGGCATTGCTGCGGCAAACACTACGGGTCCGTGTGGAGGCAAATTAAAAGTAGTTTGACCGGGTAATTTTTGCCACTTAGGATAAATTAGTTTAAATTTCATAAGTAATTAATTTCTAATTATTTGCTTTGTCAATTTGTTTGATAATAGTATTTAAACCGAGAAATTCGGCGCATGTAATCATTGCTCCTATTGTAACTCCAAGAATGCCGTGAGTATTAATGTTTTGACCTGTCATAAAGAGGTTTGGAATTTTTGTTCGTTGCGAAATTAATGTTTGTGTAGGGAAATTTTTGTCCCTAATAATTCCATAAATTGAGCCTTCTTTTGTATTGGTATAATCTCTGTATGTCAATGGGGATGCGGAATAGACGCTATCAATTTTGCTATTTATTCCGGGAAATGATTCTTCTAATTTATTTAAAAGTTTTGTTGTTTTGTCGGCTTTAAATTGTAGATATTTGTCGCCTCTTTTTTCAACTGTTGTATTAATCCACTCTTTTACTTCGTCAAAACGCATATATGTAATTAGTTGCGCACAATCGGCATATTTCATATTTTCTTGTGAAATTTGATGCATATACATATAACTTTGGGGCCACTTATCTACGTCATAATCATTGAAATACCATACGTCATCGACGTCGTAATGATAATAATTATAATTAAGGTATGGAGTAGCATTTTCTTTGAATTTAATAAAGACTGTAAAATTAGAAATAGAGTTTTCAATGCCCGCAATGCGTTCTCTGTAAACATTTCTGATAAGGTTTGAATTAATTTTTTCCATTGTAACTTGCGGGTGTATATTTGAAATAAAATAATCGGCTTCAATTTTCTCTTTATTAGACAATAAAACAGAAATCATTTTATGGTTGTCGCAAATAAATTGTTCTACTTCGGCATTAGTAATAATTTTTCCGCCAAATGCTTTAATAGAATTAGCGAGTGAAATTGCAATTTTGTCGCTTCCACCAATGATACGGCAAGCACTTTGAATATAAAAATTATTTATCAGAGCGTGAATATAAGTAGGAGTTTTATCTTTAATTCCCGCGTATAAGGGGAGATTCCAGGCTAAAACATTTTGTAATTTGCTATTTTTTGTAACCGATTGTATAAATTCGTAAACTCCGGTTTTTATATAGTCGGCTTCAATAAAAACGTGAGTATTAATTTCTTGTAAATTATTGAGGGGAGATGCGGCGGCTATTTCTTGGATACGCTTGATATAATTGCAAATATCGTCTTTATTTTCGGGGAATTTTTTCGATAAATTTTCGATAAAATTATCATATCCTAACGCCATTGGATATTTTTCTCCCGCAATTGAGACAATATCGAATCCGGAAGGGTCTAAATTGCTGACGGGTACGTCTTTAAGTAGGTTTAAATATTTAAAAAACCTGTACAAAACTTGACCTTCTTCAAGGCTGCCAATATAATGCATTCCTGTGTCAAATTTTACGCCTTTTCGTGTGAACGTTTGCAGGCAGCCGCCAATCTGATGATTCTTTTCTAAAATAATGACTTTATAGCCGTTTTTTGATAAAATATATCCGCAAACTAATCCTCCCAAACCACTCCCAGCTATTAAAATGTCATATTTGTTTTGGTCCATATTATTTATTTAACTTCATATTTAACACATTATTTATATTATTTATTTTAACGCAAAGTCGCATTAATAGTTTTCAGTTTTCAGTTTTCAGTTTTCAGTTATTTATAGTTTTCAGTTTTCAGTTATTTATAGTTTTCAGTTATTTTTGTGTTCCTTAACTCACTTTCTCATTTACTCATTCCCTCATTCCCTCATTTACTCATTTATTACAAGGTGGACGACCGCAAGGGTGCGCCCCTACACTCATTTACTCATTCCCTCATTTACTCATTCCCTCATTTTCTCATTCTCTCATTTACTCATTCACTTATTCACTCATTCACTAATTCCCTCACTCATATAAAAGGTATTTTTTTCGTTTTTCGTCAAAATTTTTCAAATCATTTTCCCAAGTTTTTCTAATTTCGTTTTCAGACATACCGCTTTTAATTTGTTTCAAAAGTTGGTCTGTACCTGCGAGTAGGTTAAAAAATCGTTCTCTTGAAATAAAATTGGGTGCAAAATTTGATTTTTTATAATATTCTAAAAGAAATTCGAGTGTCATTTTTTGTTCCCACGGATTAAGGTTTCTCAAATCGGAACCATAGCATACTTTACCTTCTTGCAAAGGTTGTTTTGCCATTCCAGCAATAGAAACAGGAGTAAAAGAAAACTCTCCAAAAGAAACATCTGGGAAACCTATTACTTGAAAAGGAAAATAAGTTCCGCGACCGATACTTACTTCGGTTCCCTCAAAAAAACATAATGATGGATAAAGTCTGATAGACAAATCATTAGGTAAATTAGGCGAAGGTTTTTTTGGAACAGAATAGTGCATTTGATGCGAATAATTTTTATTAGGAATAACTATTAGCGAACATTTTTGGTTACCTGAAAGCCATCCTTCTGCGTTAATCATTTGTGCCAATTCCCCGACGGTCATACCATGCACAACAGGAATGGGATGCATTCCTACAAAAGATGAAAATTCTTTTTTTAGAATAGGACCGTCAATATAATCGCCGTTTGGATTGGGTCGGTCAAAGATAATAAATTGAACATTGTTTTCAGCGCATGCTTCCATCATATAATGCATTGATGAAATATAAGTAAAAAATCTTACGCCAACGTCCTGAATATCAAATACAACGACATCGAGACCTTTCATTTGAGCATTAGTAGGTTTTTTTGAATTTCCATAAATAGAAATCAGTGGAATTCCCGTTTTTTTGTCGTTGCCATCTTTAATTTGCTCTCCCGCATCTGCATCTCCACGAAAACCATGTTCGGGTAGAAAAATTTTACGAACATCGATATTAAGTGCTAACATTGTGTCTACAAGATGTTGGTTTTCAACTATTGCGGTATGATTAACAAGCAGTGCTACTTTTTTATTTTTGAGGTACGGTAGCCAAACTTCTGTTTGTTCTGCACCGGTAATTATTTGGTTTTTTGGCAATGTTGATTGCGAACTCGCATTATAACATATCAAACAAAATAGAATAATTATTGTAAGTGAATGAGGGAATGAGGGAATGAGGGAATGAGTGAATAAGTGAATGAGAGAATGAGAGAATGAGGGAATGAGTGAATGAGTGAATGAGTGAATGAGTGAATGAGAGAATGAGTGAATGAGTGAATGAGAGAATGAGTGAATGGGTGAATGAGTGAATGAGTGAATAGGTGAATGAGTGAATGAGGGAATGAGTGAATGAGAGAATGAATGAATGGGTGAATGAGAGAATGTGAGAGTAGGTGAATGAGTGAATGAGATAGAATTTTCAATTCTCAATTCATCATTTGTATTTTGATTTTCATTTTGTATTTTGTATTTCATTTTGTATGAGAGTATTTTCCATTATTTTATTTCGAAATTCTTAATTCTTAATTTCGACATGACATACTTCGACCTTGTTCTGTAACCATACCTTGTCGCTACAATTCTCATATCTAATCACTAACCACTAATCACTAACCACTAACCACTACTTATTCACTCATTTACTCATTTACTCATTCACTGAAAACTGAAAACTGAAAACTGAAAACTAGCTCCATCTATGCAGAGCTGCTTCCAAATCAATTAATTTAACGGGTTTTCCTATAAAGTCGTTCATTCCTGCTTCGATACAAATTTCACGGTCTCCTTTTAAAACGTTTGCAGTCATTGCTAAAATAGGAATATTGAAACCTTTTTCTCTTAAAATTTTAGTAGCGTCAAGTCCGCTCATAACGGGCATTTGAATATCCATCAAAACAAGTGCGAATTGATGTTGGTTTTCGATGATAATGTCCACTGCTTCTTGTCCGTTGTTTGCAATCATTGCGGTGTATCCTAACTGTTGCAACATTTTTTCGGCAATTTTTTGATTAATAAGGTTATCTTCGACTAAAAGAACGTGATAATTTTTATTTTCAGTTTCTTGGTTTTCAATATTGTTTTCGGTTATATCGCTTGATTCTTTTTTGAAAAACAGGTCGTGGACGGCATTAAATAAGATTGTATGTTTAATAGGTTTATGAATAATCGTATTAAACATTGTGAGGTCGTTTTTGTTTGAAATTTTGTTTTCAGCGACCATGAGAATTACTTTTAAGTCGGCACAACAAACTTTAAGGTCTGCAACAAATTTTTCGTAGTTATGTTTAATAGTTTGGAAATCAACTAATAAAAAGTTTGTTTTAGGTGTATTTCTAATATATTCGAGGGCTTTAATATCGTCAGAAACTTCTGCTGTTTTGAGTCCCCAGTTGTGCAAAGTTTTTTTGAGCAACAGGCTACTCGTTTTGTTGTTGTCAATTATTAATGCGTGCAAAGATTTCAATTTTTCGCTATTAATAATATAATTAGATTGGTTTTTATCAATTTGGAATGGCAGCGTAAAATGAAATACTGAACCGGGATTTTCGGCTGACCATGCAAAATTAGGATTAGGACTTTCTACCCAAATTTTACCTCCCATAAGTTCTACGAGCATTTTAGAAATACTTGTTCCGAGTCCTGTTCCGCCGAAACGACGGGTTGTTGAGCCGTCTGCTTGTGTGAACGAATCAAATATTTTATCTATTTTTGCAGGTGGTATCCCGATGCCCGAATCTTCTACAATAAAATGAAGCGTAATCTCGCTACCTATCTGTTTTTCAACTACTATTTTTAAGACAATTTCTCCTTCGTTTGTAAATTTAACGGCATTTCCTATCAGGTTCATCAAAATTTGTATCAAACGACCTTCGTCGCCGAGTAGCA
The DNA here is from genome assembly GCA_009777175.1 of Marinilabiliaceae bacterium. Lineage (GTDB taxonomy): Bacteria > Bacteroidota > Bacteroidia > Bacteroidales > Marinilabiliaceae > WRMI01. Next base: position 4,970 of record WRMI01000010.1, on the reverse strand, counting down.
TGCTCGGAATTGTTTGTTCGAGTCCTGCTATCAGTTCGATACGTTTTTCATTTGCTTTGAACGAGAATTGGTCAATAATAAAATCGACCGTTGCTTGTATATTGAACGAATATGTTTCGATTTCCATTTTTCCTGCTTCTATTTTGGAGAAATCAAGAATATCGTTGATTAGGTTTGTAAGGTTGTCGCACGATTTGAGGATTATAGAGAGTGTATTTTTTTGGTCTTTGTTAAGTTTTGTTCTTGAAAGAAGTTCGGTAGCGCCTACGATTCCATTCATTGGAGTTCTTATTTCGTGGCTCATGTTTGCTAAAAATTCTGATTTTGCTTTATTTGATTCTGCCTCCCGATGAATAACCTCTTTTTGTACAGATATATCCATAAATGTTTCGAGATTCACATCCTTATCATCTAATTTTATTGGAATAATATTTTTTAAAATGATTTTAGAAACGTTATTTTCGGGGACTATAAGCATTTCTTCTAATGTAACGATATTGTTGCCTGTTCGGGAGTCTTTGTATTCCTCTTGTTTGACGGTCTTAAAGAAGTTTTCATATTTTTTTTCTTGAAAGAATTTCAGGGCTTGTTGCGATGTCCTGAAACCCATGGCTTCTGATGCAGTTTTATTTAATTCGATGATTTTCTGATTGTTATCAACTACCATTATTGCAACGGGAAGATTTTCCATCATAAATTTCAACGAAGATAACGATTCTTGCAATGTTTGTAGCAATAATTTTTTTTCTGTAATATCTTCTCGGATAATTAAAAAATTTGATATTGTGTCATATTCGTTAAAAATTGGCGAGATATGAACATTTTCCCATAAAACAACCCCTTCTTTGCTTCTTGTTTCTATTTCGCCACACCATTCGTGTCCAACATTTATGCAGTTCTGTAAGGTTTCGTAAAAGGTACATTTTGAATTTTTAGGATAATTTTTGGGATTTACTCCAACGATTTCTTTTTTGCTATATCCTGTTTGAACTTCGAAGTTTTTGTTTATATACTCGGCAACACCTCGTGTATTGGTTATCATTATTGGAAGTGGGCTTTGTTCTATTGCAGTTAGCATTTTAACAACTTCGCCGTCGCTATTTTTCCGAGAATGTATATCTTTGATGATTTTTTTGATGATAAAATAAACTATTGATAAAATCAGCAAAGTAAAAATTAATAAACATAAAGTTTTTAATCGGTAATATTTAGTTATATCATTGGTAATTAAACTATTAACCTCTTTGTTACTTTTCTTAATAATATATGCGATTTTTTGTTCCGTTTCGTAAATTCTTTCAAAATGGCTATTTGCTTGAATTATGTAATAATCAACCATTTGTTTAATTTCATCGTTGTCGATTCCGTATCCTTCAACTAGGTTTCCACGAATTGCACCGAAGGTTTTTGAGATAAGAACTTTTAAATCATTGATAATCATGACCATTTCTCTGATTTCTACTATTGTTCCTGAATTTTCGTCGATCCGATATTCAATAATTTCTTCAAACGAATCTGAATCGTCAATTAAAATATTTTTGTTGATAAATTCACCCCCTTTGTCAATAATTCGCAACAATTCTAAAATATTTTCGATACGATTTGTAACTATTGAATTGGAAATATCTAATTTCAAAATATTTTCAATATCTGATAATCCTTTTATTTCTAAATGAATGTCTTGTAAATTATTTTTTAACAAAAAACTCAACTTTAGTTTTTGTTCTTGATTTTCAATAATTTGCTGATATTGTTCGGGGAATCTTTTATCAAAATATTTTTCTACAAAAAGAATTGAACATATCGAAAACAAAAAAAGTAAAAACAAAAGAAAAAGCTTAATCATCACAGGTTCAGTAGAAATACCTTTCTTGTTCAGGAATTTTTCTAATTTATTTCTATTGTAGAAAATTGTTGATATATTATTGACTCTCATTGGTTTAGGTTTTGATAATGGTAAACGGTACACGGTTCACGGTAAAGGGTGCAGGGTGTATGATTTTAATTAATTATTTCATTTGTAAATATTAAATATGTTATTGAAATTGTTATTTAGTTTACCGAAATATAATCGTTTGTTTGTGTGTAAAAAAAATATTATTTTTGTCATGTATGTTTCATCTGTTTTATTTAGACCAAAATTAACATTGATTAAACGTTCAAATTATTCACATTATTATTATCAATTTCGAAAAAATTTTTTGACAAAAGTAGATATTTATTTTATAAAAACAAAAAATTTTTTGACAAAATTATATTTGAGTCCACTCCGAAAAGCTCTATTATTTTACCACAAGGGTCACAAAGTGATTTCACAAAGGGCACAAAGTATTAAATATCAACATATATCAACTTGTGTTCTTTGTGCATTCTTTGTGTACTTTGTGGTAGAAAACACTTTTCGGAGTGGACTCATATTTTGAAGATTTTAGACATTTTTTTTTCACAATATAATGCCCCTGTTGGACAAATATTGGCTATATTTTCATCAACGTTAAAATAGTTTTGTTCGGGGATAATTATTTCCATTTCAAACCCTCTATCTTTAAAAGTAAATCCGTTATCGCTATTGTAAACACAAAGTCCGCATCTGATACATTTTGCGGGTTCAAACCAAAGATTACCAATAATTTGCTTTTTGTTCATTGCCATATTTGCGGATGAAGCATCAAAACGAGGTCGTTTTATACCAAATTGCGTTGCATAATGGCGTAATTTACAACCTGTTTTTCCTGCACAAGCGCAATGTAAACAACGTGAAGGAGTAGAAACGGTCGTTTTTAAAAACTCTTTTTCTTGGTCTGTAAATCTTCCCAAACGGGAGTGAAATAATTGCTCCTCGTTTCTATCTTTAGAAGAACGGGAATTTTCAAGTTTTTCATCGGCTGTATGGTGTCCTATAAGTGAAGAAATAATTTTCCGTATTTCTACTGATTTATCAATACTTCCACGGCGACAGGCTTTTTCACATGGGGCTTTGCAGGTATGGCACGGAATTTCTGGGAACGAAAAAACAGACGAAACGTAAATATACGCTTCTTTTGGCGATTGACTATCGTAAAAACGTAACATTTTTTCAATATCTAATCCAAATGGACAAACCATCGAACAAGGTGCCTCACAATCAGCACGATGATCGCTTAAAAGTAACTCTAATGATAATGTTCGGATAGTTTTGATTTCATCGCTGTCAGTTTCAATTACCATACCATCGGTAGGAAATGTCGCACATGCAGGAATAATACGGTCGTTTGATATATCTATGACGGAACATAACATGCACGACGCTTTATGTTTTGCTCCTTTTACATAGCAAAGAGAAGGAACATTAAATCCCGCATTATTTGAAATTTCTAACAAAGTGTCGTTATTTGTTATTTCAAAACGCTTGCCGTTAATCGTAAAATTGCCCATGAAATTATTATTAGTGAATGAGTGAATAAGTAAATGAGTGAATAAGTAGATGAGTGAATAAGTGAATAAGTAAATGAGTGAATGAGTAAATGAGTGAATAAGTAAATAAGTAAATAAGTGAATCTGTACTCTATACTCTATCTAACCAGCATTTTTATTTTTCTTATTAAAACGGTCAGAATGAATCAACAAAAAGAAATTCATATCCTTCTTTATTATTTTTCTTGAGGTGTCCAATTGCTGGAAATTGAATGTGCATACCAGCAACGGGAATTTGATGGGTTTCTAAATATTTTAAAACCCATTGACGTGTTTCTACTGCCATTTTAGGATTAACATCATAAGTAACAGCAACTTGCGGGTAGGGCATCTGAATAGCCATTGCGTGAGTGAGATCTCCCCAAATAAAAAGTTTGGAATTTTCTGATTCGATTAAAAAACCTGTATGTCCCGGCGTATGCCCATAAGCAGCAATACCTTTGATACCTGTTATCATTTCAAAAGGCTTTTCAAATGTTCCGGGCTCGAACAAAACGAGATTTTCTTTGTACAAAGATAAAACGTTACGAGCATTGTCGGCTCCTTTTGCTAAATCACTTGTCCAATAATCAAACTCCGAACGCGCAATATAAAGTTTTATTTTTGGAAAACTTTTTTGCCCATTTTGCACTAATCCGCCAAAATGATCCCCATGCAGATGCGTAATATAAACAACATCAATATCATCAGCCTTTTTTCCAACCATTTTTAAACATTCATTTAACCCAATTCCTAAACCTGCGTCAATAAGAATATTTTCTTTGCCCGTTTCTACAAGAAAACAGTTCATTGCATTAGGATATGTACCGCCTGATAAACACTCTTTCAATATATCATCTGTTGCGTTTATCAAGATTTCTTTGTTCCCTTCTCCCTGCCTTTCTGAGAGCAGATGTACTTTATAGTTGCCAACAGAATAATTAAAAACTTTCGGTTGTGCGTTCAAGTAATTGAATGTCAATAATAACATAAATAAAAAAAGATTTTTTAAGTTCATAGTAATAATAATTTATAGTTAAACATATTTTATTACAAAATTTGCGGCAAAGATAGTAATATTTTTCGTACACAAAGTTTTTATTCTAAAAAAACATAAATTTTCTATTTCATTGTAGTTGCCTGCTGTAGTCCTTTTGTGCAAAGATAATTAGTGCCAATTAGTGAAATTAGTAACTAAAATAAACTTTGCGCCCATCGCGCCCTCTACTTTGCCCCTTTGCGTTAAAAAAATTTTACCACAAAGGACACAAAAATTAGTAGTGAACCTGTGGTCAACATCGTCATTAAAACTCCTTTAAATCATTTGCAGACAAATACATAACCACAATCACACAAAAAAAATACCCCAAAAATTACTAGTAAAAAACCCGTATAATTACTGGGTATTTTATATTTTTTTTTATATTATCTTTGCCGCCGATTTTAAAGGTTAGTGGTTAGTGGTTAGTGGTTAGCGGTTAGTGGTTAGTGGTTAGCGGTTAGTGGTTAGTGGTTAGTGGTTAGCGGTTAGCGGTTAG
>WRMI01000009.1 GCA_009777175.1 Marinilabiliaceae bacterium | reverse complement strand
CCGCAAGGGTTGCCCCTACAATATCTATCCTCATATCTTTCAAGGCAACCGCAAGGGTTGCCCTTACAATATCTATCCTCATATCTTTCAAGGCAACCGCAAGGGTTGCCCCTACAATATCTATCCTCATATCTTTCAAGGCAACCGCAAGGGTTGCCCCTACAATATCTATCCTCATATCTTTCAAGGCAACCGCAAGGGTTGCCCTTACAAACACCACTAAACGATACTGCATATTTGCTTTATGAATAAAGCAAGTTAGAATTTCAGAACTCCTGACTTGGCTCAAGCTTGACTGTCACTATTTTGTATCGTAGTAACAACCTTATTATTACCTTATTTTTTCTACAAAACAACCTTAGTAGAAAAAAAGAACCTAATAAACCAACCTTATTACCTTATTTACAATATTTTAGCCAATAATGTAATAAGGTAAATTGTGATGGAGTCCCTCATCTACTAAGGTGGTTAGTGAGCCATGCCGAACTATTGTTTTGTTGGAAAAATATGGTGTGAATAAGGTACAATTAGAAAAATATCTCCAAAAATTGCGCTATTAGGGCGACCGAAGGGGAATTTGGTGTTTACCTGCTTATTTCGGACATACCCGTTCACTTTTTAGTCTTTCTTTCATCAAAAAACTCTGACAAAATGACACATTTTTTTCTTAAACACTGTGTTACAATAAATTACATTAAATGTTTTTAAACTGAACATTTTTTTCACAAATCAAACTAAAAAAATTTCACTTTTTTTTACAAAAATTTGCAAATATCATAAAAACAATAATATCTTTGCACCCGAAATATAATAAAAATTTATGAAAACAACTGATTTTTTTAAGTATATAGCGGTTTTGCTGATTTTTGTGGAGAGTTTTTCATGTAAAAAATGGGAAAATGCTGAATTATTTACGGAAAATGGTATAGTTAAATATATTTCAGGCCCGGATACTTGCGATGATTATATGATTTTGATTAAGCAAGAAAAATCTGACCTTATGTTATATTATAAACCGAATAATCTTCCCGAAAATTTTAAAGAAGACAATCTATATGTGAATGTAAAGTTTAGTATTTCTGAAAAAAAACATAACTGCGGTTTTGGTGGTTATGTCTCAGTTATTTACATAATTAAAATTCAAAAACAATGAAAAAAGTATCATTATTGATTTATTTATTCGTATTTGTTGCTCCTTTTGCAGAATTGCGAGCAGAATATGAAATCGAAAACGGTGATATTGAAACGTTTACAACTCTTTTTTCAGAAGACGTTAATTACACTTTGCAATTATGGAGTGACCATTACGGGTTAGTAAAATCAGTGAGTAGCATCCAAGCAATTGTGCAAATACCTGTCAATGATCTATCTTCCGGTATTTATTATTTACATTTCATAATAGATGGACAAATTTTGGACAAGCAAAAAGTGATAAAAAATTAAAAAAAAATAAAAAAATTTCACTTTTTTTTACATAAATTTGCAAATATCAAAAAAACAATATTATCTTTGCACCCGAAATAAAAAATATATTATGAAAACAATTGATTTTTTTAAATATATAGCAGTTTTGCTGTTGATGGTAGATATTATTTCATGTCAAAAAACCGATCCTTCAACTGCTTTGTCAGATGAACAGATTTCCTTAAATTTATCAAAAAGTGGAAAGATAGACCCCGAACTCCTTATTGGAGAATGGGACTGTGTGAAGTTTGCTTATACAGTAGAAGGTAAGAAAATCTCGAATGTAGTAGCCATATCACAAGGTAGGCTTACAATACCATTTGCATACTCACCAGATGATGACAATGGATTAAATCGGTGGGAATTGCAGGTTGTGAATTCAATTATGTATGTTTGCTCAATGGAAAGCAATTATATTGAACTTTTTGTCAAAAGAACTACTTATATAAATGTAGTTCCCCCACATTTAGAATATGACTTAATGTACGCTTTAGAGAATGCGCTCAGTTTTGTCATTAAAGAAAATGAATTAATAATTTATTTTCCGAAAATAGAAGATGAAAATAGATTATCGCAATGTTCGGTTGTTAAGAACAAGAATTTATTAATCTTAAAAAAACGATAAACCATGAAAAGAGCAGTTTTTATTGTTGCCCTTTTGGGTATTTTTGCCCAACATATGTTTGGACAAATCAGCGAAGGAGGAACGCCAATAAGTTTCTCTTCAGATTTTGATGCGAAAAGAGAAGTAATTCCCTTAATGACAATGCCTCTTGTAGATGCGAGAGCACTTAACGAAGAGGATGAAAGATTGGAATCGGAAAACGTTCAAAGACCATTTCGTTTTGGTTATCTCATACACGTTGACATTGACATCAAGAAAGATGGTATAAAAATAGAGTTGCTGGATGGCGGAAGTATATATCTGTTGAAAATACATTGTCCCGATGCTTTTTCCATCAATTTGATTTATAATCGTTTCTTTCTTGGTGAAGGGTCAAAATTCTTTATCTACAATGAAGAAAAAACAATGGTTTTGGGTGCATTTACACCGGAAGTCAGCAATAATCAGTACAACGAATTTGCCACGGATTTGGTGCAAGGCAATTCCATTATCTTGGAATACTATGAGCCGAAAACAACAAGCAATGGTATTATCAATATTAGCAAAGTCATACATGGTTATGTAAATATTTTTTCCAGAGGGTTAGGAGATTCTGCCCCTTGTAATGTTGATATACTTTGCGCACTTGGGAATAATTGGAGAAATGAACAACGCTCCATTTCCATGTTATTGGTAGATAATAATACAGCGTTTTGCTCAGGCTGTCTTATAAACAATACACAACAAGATTTTAAACCCTATATCTTAACTGCAAATCATTGTTTGGATGGTAGCACAAATACTTGGATTTTCAGATTTTTGTATTGGAAACCTAATTGCGGTTCAGGTAATCCTACTAATTGGCAAAGTATAACAGGTGCAACTTTGCGGGCTAATTACGAACCGTCTGATTTTGCTTTATTGCAATTAAGTTCAAGCCCCCCTGCAACTTGGAACTTATATTATGCAGGTTGGGATAGAACTGCAACACCTGCGCAAAACTCAACGGGAATACACCACCCGCGAGGGGACGCAATGAAAATAAGCTATGAACAGCACCCTGTTGTTGCAGCAGCTTGGAGTGGAACAGTGCAAAATCATTGGGAAGTACAACATTTTGAACAAGGAACTGTGCAAGGAGGCTCGTCTGGTTCACCCCTTTTTAATCAAAATCGTAGAATAGTGGGTCAATTACATGGTGGCGATTGTTTAGGCTCCGATAATAACTGTGTTTGCAACAATCCTATGGGACTATACGGTCGTCTTGATATTTCATGGACTGGTGGTGGCACAAATGAGACACGATTGATTAATTGGCTTGCACCCGGGAACAATCCTCCCCAAACTCTTGATGGAATGTATCAACCTTACATTTCTGGCCCCACCCTTATCTGCACCTCATCTATATATTCCATAAACAATCTTCCTCAAGGCTCATCAATTTCGTGGTCCAGTAGCTCCTCAAGCATATTATCATTGATGTCAGCTCCAAATACCAATAATGCAATATTTCAAAAAGTATCAGACGGTCAAGCAACAATCTATGCCACCATCACAATTGGAAGTAATACAATATCGTTAAGCAAAAAAGTTAGCGTTGGTGTTCCTTCCCGCCCTCACCTACAAGATGCAAGTGGGAAAAACTACACTACCCCCAATCCATCCTACACTCTCTATTATGGAAACCCCACCACGTCACAACAATTTCATTTTGTTAACCCTCCCGGCTCTGCTTCAGCAGACGCAGTATTTGAGAAAGTGTTAAATCCTTCTCATTTTACTATGATAAATTTGGGGACTTTTGTCAATACTATCCCTTTATGTGTGGGTGGCGGCACGTTTACAGCAAAAGGAATAAACGAATGCGGCACAAGTCTTCCAACAACTATGCATTTAACAATAAAAAATCCGTCAACAGGTGGCGGTTCTGGTGGTCCGGGCAAAAATATCAAAAGACTGCCTTCGTTACCAACCTATTCTCAGATTATTTCTCCAAATCCAGCTTTTAATGAAATATCGGTTACAATTCTCGAAGAAGCAGAATATGAAATCGAAAACGGTGATATTGAAACGTTTACAACTCTTTTTGCCGAAGACGTTAATTACACGCTACAATTATGGAGCGACCAATTCGGTTTAGTAAAAACAGTTGTCAGCAACCAAGCAATTGTGCAAATTCCTGTCAATGATCTATCTTCCGGTATTTATTATTTACATTTCATAATAGATGGGCAAATTTTGGACAAGCAAAAAGTGATAATTTATTAACCTACATTATTCATATTATTTATTTTAACGCAAAGTCGCAAAGTTGAGAACGCAAAAAACGCAAAAATAGAGTGGTTAAAAAAGAAAAATTGTGTCCTTTGTGTATTTCAATAAATTCAATAACCAAAACCTTTGTGTTCCTTTGTGGTTAAAAGATATTTTCATTTCTTATGAATAATGCAAGTTAAAAAAAAATAAAAAAATTTCACTTTTTTTTACATAAATTTGCAAATATCAAAAAAACAATATTATCTTTGCACCCGATTTTTGCCAAAAAACAAGAGGAAAATCATCCGTAGAGAGGTGATAAATAGGAAGTTAGAAGGGCGACACTTGCAAAGGAAATCTCGAATTGCTTTAGAATTTTTTTGAATTTAATATATGAACCAAAAAATAAGAATAAAATTAAAATCTTACGACCACACTTTGGTAGACAAGTCGGCTGAGAAGATAGTAAAGACCGTAAAAAGTACGGGTGCTGTGGTAAGCGGACCTATTTCGCTGCCCACGCACAAGCGGATTTTTACAGTACTTCGTGCCACTTTTGTCAATAAAAAGTCGCGCGAGCAGTTTCAGTTGTCGTCATACAAACGTTTGATAGATATTTATAGTTCAACTGCAAAAACCATTGATGCGTTGATGAAATTAGAATTACCGAGTGGCGTGGAAGTAGAAATAAAAGTTTGAAGTAAAAAGATAAAAAAATGCCAGGACCAGGATTAATAGGAAAAAAAATCGGAATGACATCCGTTTTCAGTGTTGAGGGAAAGAACGTTCCATGCACTGTTATCGAAGCGGGTCCTTGTGTCGTGACTCAAATAAAGACTGTAGAAGCAGACGGATATTCCGCCCTTCAGTTAGCGTTCCACGACAAAAGAGAAAAAAGCACCACCAAGCCATTAAAAGGGCATTTTCAGAAGGCAGGTGTAACTCCCAAGGCGAAGCTGGTAGAATTTAAAGGGTTTGAGGATAAATATCAGTTAGGTGATGTCATCACCGCTGAAATATTCTTAAACGATACTTGGTTAGATATTACAGGAACCACCAAAGGAAAGGGGTTTCAAGGAGTTGTTAAGCGTCATGGTTTTAGCGGAGTAGGCGGACAAACACACGGACAGCACAATCGTGGACGTGCGCCCGGCTCGCTCGGAGCCTCATCATATCCTTCAAGAGTATTTAAAGGAATGAAGATGGCAGGTCAGACAGGCAACAACCAAAAGAAAATATATAACCTAAGAGTAATAAAAGTAATACCCGAAAGTAACATCCTTATGGTAAAAGGCTCTGTTCCGGGTGCAAATGGTTCATACCTAATCATTCATAAGTAATGGAACTGAACGTAGTAAACATAGAAGGAAAAGAGACAGGTCGCACCGTCGACCTGCCCGAAACAATTTTCGGAATTGAGCCAAATGACCACGCCATCTATTTAGACGTAAAACAATATTTGGCAAATCAGCGTCAAGGGACTCATAAGTCGAAAGAGAGAGCCGAAGTAGCCGGTAGTACAAGAAAACTCCATAGACAAAAAGGAACAGGAACAGCACGAATTGGAAGTAAAAAATCACCACTATTAAGAGGCGGAGGTAGAGCATTCGGACCTAAGCCACGCGATTATAGCTTTAAATTGAACAAAAAACTTAAAAGGTTGGCACGTTTGTCAGCGCTAACATATAAAGCAAAAAAGAACGCAATTTATGTAGTAGAAGATTTTACCTTCGAAACACCCAAAACAAAAGAATTTTTGGCAATTCAAAAAAATCTTGGACTCAATGGAGTGCGCTCAATGTTCGTTTTAAAAGAGAGAAATAAAAACATATATCTCTCTTCACGAAACATACAAAAATCGGAAGTGGTTATCCCCGAAGATTTGAATACCTACATAATTATGAGAGCCAAAACAATGGTTTTCACCGAGAGTGCAGTAGCCGAGTTAAGCCAATTTTTAAACAAAAAGGAGGAAAACCATGAGTAATACAGGTCATATTATTATTAAGCCTTTGGTAACAGAAAAGATGACCAATTTAAGCGAAAAGTTAAACAAGTTCGGATTTATTGTCCGCCGTGATGCGAACAAAATCGAGATAAAAAAAGCCGTTGAAGAGATGTATAACATTAACGTTTTAGATGTTAACACTATGCGCTATGCAGGCAAAAAAAAATCTCGATTGACCAAAGCCGGATATTTACGTGGCAAAACTCACGCTTATAAAAAGGCAATCATTACGTTAGACAAAGGTGAAACAATAGATTTTTTTAGCAATATTTAACAAAAAAATGGCAGTTAGAAAGCTAAAACCCACAACACCGGGTCAAAGACATAAAGTTATCGGTACATTTGATACGATTACCTCAAGCGTACCGGAGAAATCCCTGCTGGCACCCCTCAAAAGAACCGGAGGAAGAAACAATTCGGGTAGGATGACGGTGCGCCAAATAGGCGGAGGACATAAAAAAAGATACCGGATAATCGACTTTAAAAGAAATAAAGATGGTGTACCTGCAAAAGTAAATTCAATACAATACGACCCCAACCGGAGCGCACGTATAGCGTTGCTTTTTTACGTTGACGGAGAAAAGCGTTATATACTCGCTCCCAATGGATTGCAGGTAGGACAACAAGTACTTTCGGGCAGTGGTGTTGCACCCGAAGTAGGAAACTCTTTGCCGTTAGGTGAAATACCCTTAGGAACAATAGTTCATAACATCGAACTTCAGCCCGGCAAAGGCGGTTGTATGGCACGAAGCGCAGGAACGTTCGCACAATTAGCGGCACGTGAAGGAAAATACGTTGTATTGCGACTCCCATCAGGTGAAGTCCGCATGGTACAAACTGTTTGTCGTGCAACAATAGGAGCCGTAGGAAATTCAGACCACGCGTTAGAACGCTCGGGTAAAGCAGGGCGTACACGTTGGCTCGGAAAAAGACCGAGAGTTAGAGGCGTCGCAATGAACCCCGTTGACCACCCAATGGGAGGTGGTGAAGGAAGAGCATCCGGCGGACATCCACGCTCCCGTAAAGGACTATTAGCAAAAGGCTACAAAACACGTAGCCCCAAAAAAGCTTCCAATAAGTATATAATTGAAAGAAAGAAAAAAAAGTAACATCTTAATTTAGATTGAATTATGAGCAGATCATTAAAAAAAGGTCCATATATACACTACAAATTGGAACAGAAGGTTTTGACCATGAACGATTCAGGAAGGAAATCAGTAATAAAGACCTGGGCAAGGGCTTCAATGATTTCTCCCGATTTTGTAGGTCATACCATTGCGGTACATAACGGCAACAAGTTCATTCCGGTTTACATCACCGAGAATATGGTAGGTCATAAATTAGGTGAATTTGCGCCGACACGCACATTCCGCGGACACGCAGGTAATAAAAAACGTTAAGCGTGATTAGAGTTAATTAATTAATACCAAGAAAATGGGTGCAAGAAAAAGAATAAAAGCCGATGAAAGAAAAGAAGCCTTAAAAACAAAGGCTTATGCAAAACTACGGAACGTCCCTACATCGCCTCGAAAAATGCGATTAGTAGTGGATATGGTTCGCGGAAAAGATGTAAATTTGGCGCTTAATATCCTAAAATTTTCAACCAAAGAAGCATCACGCAGAGTAGAAAAACTCCTACTATCAGCAGTCGCTAATTGGAAAGAAAAAAATGAAAAAATTAGGCTCGAAGACGCAAATCTTTATGTAAAAGAGATATTTGTCGACGAAGGCAGACAATTAAAAAGAATCAGACCACGCGCTAAAGGTAGAGCATATCGTATCTTAAAAAGGTCAAACCACGTTACGATACAAGTGGACAGCAAAACGACAGATATAATTAATAAAAAGGATAAATAAACGGAAATGGGACAAAAAGTTAATCCGATTAGCAATAGATTAGGAATCATAAAAGGATGGGATTCCAATTGGTACGGAGGAAAAAACTACGGCGACAAACTCGTAGAAGATTCCAAAATCCGTAAATACCTGAACGCACGACTCGCCAAAGCAAGCCTTTCCAGAATTATTATCGAAAGGACACTTAAACTTATCACAGTTACAGTCCTTACAGCAAGACCCGGACTGATAATAGGAAAAGGCGGTACAGAAGTTGATAAACTGAAAGAAGAACTGAAAAAAATTACTGATAAAGAAGTACAAATCAACATCTTTGAAGTAAAAAAACCCGAATTAGACGCTCTTATTGTAGCGAATAACATCGCACGACAACTTGAGGGACGCATCCCATACAGAAGAGCCGTTAAAACAGCAATTGCATCTACCATGCGGATGGGTGCTGACGGTATAAAAGTTTTAATTTCAGGACGTCTGAACGGCGCAGAAATGGCTCGTTCTGAAATGTATAAAGAAGGTAGGACTCCATTGCATACCTTCCGAGCAGATATCGACTACGCAAGAGCAGAAGCGCTTACGAAAACAGGGCTTTTGGGACTTAAAGTCTGGATTTGCAAAGGCGAAATTTACGGGAAACCCGACTTAGCTCCAAATTACGCTCAAAAAGAGATGAATATGGGACCCGTCGGAATGAACCGAAAAAGAGAACAACCCCGAGGCGACGGCGGTTTCAAACGCGATAGAGACAGAGACTGGGACAGAGGAGATAGAGGCAGTCGCGATAGAACCGATAATCGAGATAGAGACAACAGAGGCGGCGGTGGAGGCGGCGGATTTAGAAAAGATAAAAACAATCGTTATAAACGTTAATTGAAGCGACACGATGTTACAACCAAAAAAAGTAAAGTTCAGACGACAGCAGAAAGGCAAAATGAAAGGGAACGCACAACGCGGACACCAATTAGCCTTCGGCTCATTTGGCATAAAATCCCTTGAGAGCAAGTGGATAACAGGTCGTCAAATTGAAGCGGCTCGGATTGCCGTAACAAGATATATGCAACGGCAAGGACAGATATGGATACGTATCTTCCCCGATAAACCTATAACCAAAAAACCCGCAGAAGTTCGGATGGGTAAAGGAAAAGGTAACCCCGAAGGATTTGTTGTGCCCGTAACACCCGGCAGAATTTTAATAGAATGCGAAGGCGTTTCATACGAAATTGCTAAAGAAGCCCTTCGGTTAGCGGCACAAAAATTACCCGTTATTACTAAATTTATTGTAAGAAGGGACTTTGTTGAATCATCAAATGTATAAAATAAGATGAAAACGTCAGAAATAAGAGAAATGACAATAGCAGAAATTGAGGAACGAGTTGACGCTACCAAAGTTGAGTTGGCACGTTTAGTCCTCAATCATCACGTGTCTCCATTGGATAATCCGATGAAGATAAAACAGACGCGCAGAGATATTGCCCGTATGCTGACAATTTTAACACAAAAAGAACAAAACGCATAACCAAAAAATCAGAGATGGAAAATACAGAAAGAAACCTCAGAAAAGAACGTGTTGGCGTTGTAGTCAGCAATAAAATGGATAAAACCATCGTTGTAAGCGTTGTCAGTCGCGAAAAACATCCCATGTACGGAAAATTTATGAAAAAAACTAAAAAGTTTTACGCACACGACGAAAAGAACGACTGTAAACCGGGCGATTCCGTAAAAATTATGGAAACCCGCCCCTTAAGTAAAACCAAACGTTGGAGATTAGTAGAAATCACAGAAAGAGCTAAGTAATTATGATACAGCAAGAATCCAGACTTAATGTAGCCGACAATAGCGGAGCAAAAGAAGTTCTTTGCATTCGTGTACTTGGCGGAACAGGACGTAGATATGCCTCGATAGGTGACAAAATTGTTGTCGCAATAAAAAGCGCAGTCCCGTCCTCAGATGCGAAAAAAGGAACAGTTAGTAAAGCAGTTGTGGTTCGTACCAAAAAAGAGATACGAAGACCCGACGGCTCATACATACGTTTCGATGATAATGCCTGTGTGCTTATCAATAATCAAGGTGAAATTAGAGGAACAAGAATTTTCGGACCCGTAGCAAGAGAACTTCGAGACGGATATATGAAAATTGTTTCATTAGCACCCGAAGTACTTTAATATTAAATATTTATCAGAAATGGCAAAATTACATATTAAAAAAGGCGACACAGTTATCGTGAACACAGGAATAGACAAAGGTACCGAAGGCAGAGTGCTTGAAGTATTTCCGAAAAAATTGCGGGCAATTGTTGAAGGCGTTAATCTTGTCAAAAAACATACAAAACCTAACGCTAAACACCCCCAAGGTGGCATCTTGAAAAAAGAAGCTCCAATCCATATCTCAAACCTTAATCTTAAAGACCCCCATTCAGGTAAACCTACCCGAATCGGGCGTAGATTAAATGCTGACGGTAAATTAGTTCGTTATTCTAAAAAATCAGGGGAGGAAATCAAATAATGAGTTACATACCTAATTTAAAAACAAAATATAAAGAAGAAATTGTCCCGAACTTAATGAAAGAGTTCGGCTATACGAGCATTATGCAAACGCCAAGATTAGAAAAAATTGTTATAAACCAAGGCGTTGGCAAAGCAACAGCTGATAAAAAATTAGTTGAAACATCTGTCAAAGAACTTTCTTTGATTTCTGGACAAAAAGCTGTGCAATGTCTCTCTAAAAAAGATATTTCTAACTTTAAACTGCGTAAAAAAATGCCCATTGGCGCACGTGTTACTTTACGCAAAAACAATATGTACGAGTTCTTAGAACGATTAGTTAAAGTTGCTCTGCCACGTATCAGAGACTTTAAAGGTATCAATAGTAAACTTGACGGACGCGGAAATTATACACTCGGCGTTTCAGAACAGATTATTTTCCCCGAAATAAATATCGACACCATAAGTAAAATTATGGGAATGAATATCACTTTCGTAACAACAAGTAGAACAGACGAAGAAGCACAAGCACTACTCCGCGAATTTGGATTGCCCTTTAAAAATTTGAAAAAGAACTGATTATTTTAGTGGTTAGTGGTTAGTGGTTAGTGGTTAGTAGGGGCAAAAAAACTACCTTTTGTGGACTTTGTGGTAAAATTTTTTAGCATCGGAAAACATACGAGTTTGCCTTCATTCCGCGACATGCGTGTATGTCCCGAACGCACAACAAAAAAAACCTAATTACATTACTCCTTATTTGGCGTAAAATCGATTGTCGCAAATTTGGGTTGTAATAACAACCTTATTATTACCTTATTTTTTTACAAAACAACTTTAGTAGAAAAAAAGAACATAACAAACCAACCTTATTTTCTTATTTACAATATTTTAGGTAATAAGGTAATTTCCATTTCTGCAAATCTCTGCTCTTGCATTAATCTTTTTGTAACCGGATCGGTTGCTAAGTATTCTAATGTATGTGTCATACGTCAATTTAGAGATGGCGTTAAGTTTCCAAAGCGTTGCTGGTACTCGGCGAGTTGTGCTAAGAGGGCAGCATTATTGCTTTGCAGCGTTGCGTTATTGCTTTGCAGACCGATAATGGCATTGCCTTGTTTTGTAATTGTATTGTCCTTTCTTCTGATTACTCTATTCTGTTCTTTGACAGTTTGTTTCCACGACAAAACGTCCATTTCTGCAAATCTCTGTTCTTGCATCAATCTTTTTGTAACCGGATCGGTGGCTAAGTATTCTAATGTATTTCTCATTTTCTGTATGTATTTATTGGTTATTGGATAATTATGAATTTTTAATAAATTTTCTTCAACAAAATTTATTTGCTCAAATAAACTTAATAGTTGTAACAAATCGCGGCACTTGTAGCCTGAGCTAAACAATTCCGGTGCGATGCGCCCCACGTGTATGAAGTAGGCATCGTGAGTAAGGGCTTCGATGAGCGGGTCGAAGGGCTTTTGAATGCTTATTTCTTCACCTGTCAACAAAGAAACCCCGCTTCGTTTTACCTTATAGGCTACATCTGAAATGTGCGATGTTTTCGGCGTTTCGTCACCAATTATGTAGATGACTGCGATTGGCAACGCCTTTAAAATTCTGTCACCTTTTTTGATTAGATTATCTTCATTTTTGTAATGATTGCCCATGTATGTGCGAAAACGCGCTACGTCGGCGGGTTTGAGAGACTGCTGTATTTCTATCAACACCTTTTTTTTGCCGCCGCCTCTTGTGCGAATTGTGGTAACAAAATCTAAATGTATCGGTTTTAGCGTTTCGATGGGTTTTGCTTGTTTATCAGTATCCGTTTCTTTATTTTTTTCCAGAATATATTCCTGCGGCGCAAATTCGATGTCTAAAATCCGCTCGCCAGTTATTGTACCCACAAGGCAACGCGCGTTGTCCTTGTCTGCCATCAGCGACTTGAACACCGCGTCATACATCGGGTTAGCGATAATGATGTCCTTCTTTTGTTCTGTCATATTATTATTCAAAAATTTTACGCCGCAAAAGTAATATTTTTTTTGGGGACATGCAAATTTTTTTTGGATTTTGAGTGGATTTTTGAGTTTTTTTAGCAATATCTTTAAGTTACCTGCATTATACATCATTGTTTTTACGCAAAGTCGCAAAGTTGAGAACACAAAGAATAGTGGTTAGTGATTAGTGGTTAGTGGGGGCAAAAAAACTACCTTTTGTGAACTTTGTGTAATCATTTGTGTACTTTGTGGTAAGATTTTTTAGCATCGGAAAACCAAACCTCACCATCTCTATACACCCCACACTGCAGCACTCGGTACGAGTGCAAAGTAATAACTCGGTAGGGGCATACCCTTGCGGTTGCCTAAACAGCGCAATTCGGGGGATCTCCAAAAAAAAGATGCATTCTTTTAACGCAAAGACGCAAAGTTGAGAACGCAAAGGGCGCAATAAAAAAACCAACCTCATAACTATTTATTTATGAGGTTGGTTTGGTTTTAATAATTTTTACAAATTTACAATGAATGTTAATTTATTCGTATAATTCCGCTTTTTCCTATGCCCACACCCCCCAAAAAGGAAATAACGGCAATGATTAGTTTATAGAGCAAATCTTTGTCATCTTTTAAGTCATATCAATTAAAAACTTTTTGTAGTGAATTTGTTAGTTCTAAGTCAATTTTTTCCGATGTACAGCTCCATGCAACGTGCCATACTAAAACGTACAAGAGGGTGATTAGTGACTGCTGCCTTTGATAAAATTCGCATGTTCTGCCCAAACTCAACGTCTATTTCTTTTGATAATTCTCTAATGTTTCTATTCATAATCTTATTTTTGTTTTTTCATCAACTTATTTTGTTTAATAATTAGGTATAAATTAGGTTTGTACCCTTTGCAACCTCCTCCTGCTTTCTAAAATACCCTCTTGATTATGTTTTTGATGGAATTGTGTGCCATTGACGGTGCCGGATTTCATTTGGGGGAAATTTATGCCGGAATGCTCGTCTTCGCATTCTTTGAGGGCGGCGCGTTTTGCTTCTAATTCGTCGCATGTTTGGAAATACTGGTTGCAGAAATCGAAATAAACAGCCATGGTTTCCGGATTTGGTACTGGCCAGCCCATACTTTCGTACGTTTCACAAACCTGAGCATAACCATACGGTCCTTTAATATAATTTGCGGTGTCAGCAAATGTTCCACGTGGAACATCGGGATGGTCATTCATATATCCAAACATTAGTCTTGTTATGTCATATGGCACTGTTAACGCCGGTTCCAGTGCTTCACGACCGTTGGTTATATAAGTAAGACTATCTTGCACACCGGCTTCCACCGCGTCACGCTCATATTCGCATGGATCACCATCCCCATACCGGTACACCTGGAACCCCAGGTTCGCTAGGTATGTACTGTCTTCCGGGGTGAAGTCACGTGGGTTTATATAATTTTTTCCTTTGATCACGCCTTTACCGGTTGATTCCAGTTCTTTCAGTTTCTTAACCAACCAAGCAATTTCCGCAGCGGAGTATTCTTTCGGTGTCCAATGGAACTTTCCATCAGAAACCGCATGCAGAATATCCCCGTCTTCCAGATTCTTTTCCGCAGTTTTAAAATCCGATGATTTTACGTTTTCACCTTTCAGTAACAGTTCTGCAATACGATCTTGGTCAACCTGGTCTTTCTGGCATGCGCTCATAATAAACGCAATAAGTAACAGCAACGCAGGTGGCAGAACAAAGCCGGTGGGTTTCAAGTGCGGCTTTGTTTTAGGCAAATGGTTATTTGCCCCTACATTCTTTTTTAATAATTTTTTCATCGTCTAAACATTTTTTGGTTATTATATAAAATTTATAAGATAAATGCAATATTTCTGAAAACTAAAAACTGAAAACTTTTTTTCTACCTTAAACGTAAAAATTAAAAAAAAGTTATGATTTTTTATTATTTTTGGAAAAATTTATTAGTTACTTTTTGATGCATCTAATTTGTGCAGGTTTAACTGCTTTAATATTTATAAATGTAGCAAACCCTTTATCGTTAGTAACAAAATAATAGCATTTCATTTTTGTACCAATTACGTACTGCATTGTATCTTCCATATCTGAATATGGAAAAAGTAAGGATTTTTGTATATCTTGTTCTCCAAAATCAACTATTGTGAATTTCGTAGCAAGATACCGAATTATTTCTTTTATTTTAGCATTAGCCATCTTTTTTTGAAAAAATGCTACAAATTGCCCTATACTTAACGATGAAATAAAAAGTCTTTTACTGTTCATCGAAAAAAGAAATTTCAAACATTCAACATCAGCCTTTATGTTCAAATAAAATCCATTAAGTACATTCGTATCAACAAATATGTGATTTTTAGTCAATTTCATACCATTAGTATTGGGTGATATTTTTTTAACTCTTCGGTAGATAACAAATCAATGTTATCGTTTACGAAACCGCTAATTGCAGCGTCGTACAGCGTTTGTTTGCTAACGTTTGCCTTTTTTAACATCAAATCTATCAACTCTTTTTGCATAGATTTCACTATTTTTTTTTCTTCTGCACTCATATTTACTTAAATTTCATAAATTATTGAAGGGTTTTTTCTTCTGCGATTTTGTACCTATTAATAAAAACATAATATTTCTGAAAACTGAAAACTGAAAACTTTTTTTCTCCCTTAAACGTAAAAATAATAAATAAGTTATGATTTTTTATTACTTTTGCAAAAAATTTTTAATCAAAAAATTATGAGAAAGTTTAATGTTGCGGGGAATTGTATCCCTAATATGCACTATATGGTTGATATTAGTGAAAAAATTGACCAAATTTTTTTGTTGGTAGAGGATTGTAGCTATTTTACAATCAATCGTGGTCGTCAGTACGGCAAAACGACAACGATCGGGATGTTAGAAAAGCGTTTACCAGACGATTATATTTGTGCGAGTATCAGTTTTCAGTATTCAGAAGATGAAATGTTTGCAGATGAAAAAGGATTTTGTAAAGGATTGTTGAGAAGAATTTATCGGGCTTTATCATTGGAAAATACAGATGAGGCAAACCTTTGGCTTAATGAAAATATAACTGATTTCGCCAAATTAGACCTTTTCCTTACTGAAAGGAACAGAGACAAAAAAGTAGTCTTGATCATCGACGAATCTGACGAAGCCTCAAATAATAATCTTTTTGTAAGGTTTCTAAAAATGTTGCGCGACAAATATTTGTTTCGAAATGCCGGAAAAGATTATACTTTTCATAGCGTCATTCTTGCAGGCGTCTACGATATCAGAAATCTAAAACAAAAGATGATTTTGCAGGGTAATTATACTCCAAGTTTAGGCGAGAGTGCCATGAACTCGCCATGGAATATTGCCGTAGATTTTAAAATTGATATGTCTTTTTCAGCAAAAGAGATTGAAACAATGCTCGTAGATTACGAAAAAGATCATGGTACAGGAATGAATATCAGCGAGATAGCAAACGAAATTCGTTTTTACACAAGCGGGTATCCCTATTTGGTTTCGAGAATTTGCCAATTCATTGAAACTGATTTAGATAAAAATTGGACTATTGAAGGCGTTCAGGAAGCAATAAAATTAATACTTAAAGAAAAAAGTACCCTGTTTGATGACATGATAAAAAAAATTGAAGAAAATCAAGCTTTAAGTGATTTGATATTCGATTTAACGGTTGGTAAGATAAAATACGAGTACAATGTAGACGATCCTGTGATAAATTTTGGACTTATGTTTGGTTTTATTGCGGAAGAGAAAAACGGATTACAAATGCACAACAAAATTTTTGAAATTCGTATTACCAACTATTTTGTATCAAAAACCAAAAGAAATTGGCGAGAACAGGAAATTGCACAAACTCCTTTCAATGAAATTGTTAAAGATGGCTTTTTCGACATGGAACTTTGCCTGACCAAATTCAAACAGCATTATTCGGAAATATATACAGAAAAGCACTTAAAATTTTTGGAAAGAGACGGCAAACTTATCTTCCTAACCTACTTAAAACCATTAATCAATGGTTATGGTTTCTACCATTTTGAGCCAGAAACACGCGACTACGGCAGAATGGACTTGGTAGTAGATTTCCTTAAACAACAATTTATTATTGAGTTAAAATTATGGTACGGCAGCAGCAAGCACGAGGATGCCTACGACCAACTTGCGAACTATCTGAAATCAAAAAATATGGAGTGCGGATACCTGTTAACATACGATTTCCGCAAAAAAAGAGACCCATTGTTACATGAAACTCAATGGGTAAATTGGAAAGGAAAACGTATTTTTGATGTTATTTTGAGGGTTGGAGAGGAGGATAGTGATTAGTGGTTAGTGCCACGTAGATAGCCTCCTGTAGGGGCGTACCCTTGTGGTCGCCCTAAAAGCGCAGTTCGGGGCATCTTCATAAAATGCGACATTTTCAGTTTGCGGTAACATTTTCATAATCCGTTGTGATATAAAAAAAAGAACTGCCAAGTAAGGAGTTCTGAATTTAGTTCAACACAACAACCTCATATATCACTATTCATTATCATTTCAGCGGCATAAAGTGGAAAAATTTTAATATTTTGAAATTCTCCAAAATTTTCCAAAGAGCATCGAATACCGTATCTTCTCTTTTTTTCAGATAAAAACAAAAACATACTCTGCATAGTCCCTTTTGTACCAGCCTTAACTTCGACAGGTACAATGCTTTGTCCTTTTTGAACAATATAATCAATTTCGGCGGCACTCCCTTCTTTTTCGCGTTGCCAATAGTAGAGTTCTGCAGGCAGACGGTTGTTTTGTGCTTTAATTAATTCAATTCCAACAAACATTTCCGCGATGGCACCTCTGTTAATTTGTTCAATTTTATGGTCAAGCAAAATTTTAGTAATATCTAATCGCAGGATGCGTTGATAAATTCCTGTGTCTAAAATCATTAACTTTCTGTATCGATGGTTTGTATCAGCCGATAGTGGTAGTCCGTTGGCTGATGTGTGTGTAGTAAAATAGACCAATCCTGCCATTTTAAGTAAATCGACCGCTTCTTTAATTTGAGTCAGATTAGCACCTGAGTCCACTTTTGAATAAGTAAACTTTTGCCCTGTTTGTGTAATAATGGCAGAAAAAACTTCTTCTATTCTTGTTGGTGGAAAACGCTGTTTATATTTAGCAAAATCATTGTAAAAAGTATCGGTTAGGTCGTCCAAAATATTTTGGCAATCAAGCAAAGACCCACCTGACACAAATTTTGATACAACTTCGGGCATTCCGCCAATCACTATAAAACGTAAAAATAATTCTTTAATTTGATTATGGACTTCTTCGTTCAAAGGATTTTGTGGAGTTGCATTGTTCAATTTTTCTAGTAAAATAGGACGTTCTAATGCAATTAAAAATTCAACAAAAGAAAAAGGATACATATAGATAGAACGTACTCTTCCAACAGCATAAGAAGGAATTTTTTGCAATGCAAATTCCAAAAGCGACCCAGCAGCAATTACGTGAAGCAATGGCATTTGTTCATAAAAATACCGCAACGCTGACAAAGCATCGGGACAAGCTTGAATTTCGTCTAAAAACAATAACGTTTCTCCCGCTATAATTGGAGTTTCATGAATTGCAGATAGGTGTTCACAAATTAGTTGTGGGTTAGAATGACGTTCGAAAAGTCGTTTAGCACCCGAATGATCTTTGTTTTCAAAATTGATTTCCAAAAAATTTGTAAACTTTTTGCTTAATTCCCTAACTGCAGAAGATTTACCCACTTGCCTCGCTCCTCGTAAAATTAGTGGTTTTCTGTTTTCAGAATTTTTCCATTCTAAAAGATCTTTATCAATTTTCCGTCTTAAATATTTGATATTCATAACATTATTTTATTTATTCGTTTTTTATTCTGATACAAAGATAATATTTTTCTAATTATTGGGTGCAATAATTGGTGTTTTTTTGTAATTATTGGGTGCAATAAGTAATGAGATTTGAGTATCAAGTAATGAGATTTGAGTATCAAGTAGTGAGATTTGAGTATCAAGTAGTGAGATTTGAGTATCAAGTAGTGAGATTTGAGTATCAAGTAGTGAGATTTGAGTATCAAGTAGTGAGTAATGAGTTCGTGAAACGATTACCTTTGTGTTCTTTGTGAAACCATTGCGGTCGCCCTAAAAGCGCAGTTCGGGTGTTAAACCCCTGCCGAGTAACCATCGCCTTCTTTTCAGGGCGACCGTAAGGGTCTCCCACACAATATTCGCAAAACAATATAACATTTTCACTTCAGAATAATGAAGGCTTACTTCTATCACTTATAAACACACGAGACGACACTGATTTTTTTCGATTATCATGCCGAAAGTACAATCTGTGAAAATCAAAATATTTTTTTTATTATTTTCGAATTAAATGAAAAAATATTTTTCATTATCTCAAAAATATAACTTTCTAATATATAGATAGATAATTATAATAATAAGAATAGATAAAATAAAAATTACAAAAAAAAAGTAAAATTTTTCAAAAAAAATATAAGATAACCAAAAAAACTATTTATCTTTGCCGCCGAAATTTTTAGAAGATTTTTAGAAAATATCATAATAAATGGCAAAAGAAAGTATGAAGGCTCGCGAGGTAAAGCGGGCAAAACTAATAGCAAAATACGCAGAGAAACGTGCGAGAATGAAAGCAGCAGGCGATTACGAAGGGCTCCAAAAGTTGCCCAAAAATTCTTCGCCCGTTCGATATCATAATCGCTGCAAACTTACAGGTAGACCAAAAGGATACATGAGACAGTTTGGTATCAGCCGTATTTGTTTCAGGGAGATGGCAGCAACTGGACTAATTCCCGGAATTAGAAAGGCAAGCTGGTAAATCCCCAAAAATTAGAGTGTTAAATATTGTTCCGACAGGCGGAATCAATTTAAAACGAAATAAAAAAAATGACAGATCCAATTGCAGATTTCCTGACAAGAATCAGGAACGCCAATCAGGCGAAACATAAAGTTGTTGAGATACCCGCATCAAACCTCAAAAAGGATATGACCAAAATCCTACACGAAAAAGGGTATATACTCAACTATAAATTTATGGAAGACGACAAACAAGGCATCATAAAAATTGCCTTAAAGTACGACCCGATGACGAAAACTCCCGCAATTACTAAATTGCAGCGCATTTCACGACCGGGTCTGAGAAAATATACCGGATACAAGGATGTACCGAGAGTTCTGAACGGTCTGGGAATAGCCATTCTATCAACATCAAGAGGCTTAATGACCGACAAAGAAGCAAGAACTGAAAAAATTG
Organism: Marinilabiliaceae bacterium; assembly: GCA_009777175.1. Classification (GTDB taxonomy): domain Bacteria; phylum Bacteroidota; class Bacteroidia; order Bacteroidales; family Marinilabiliaceae; genus WRMI01. The sequence goes on along the minus strand of WRMI01000009.1, from coordinate 40,648 downwards.
GCGGTGAAGTTTTATGTTACGTTTATTAATTAAAAAGGAGGTAAAAGAATGTCAAGAATAGGAAAAGCACCCATTACATTACCCGCAGGAGTAAGCGTAACAATCAATGACCAAATTGTAAAAGTAAAAGGTCCAAAAGGAGAATTACAAAGGTCAATTCACCCCGACCTGAAATTAGAAATCGACAACGGAACACTAACCGTTACCCGTCCCACCGATTCAAAAGAACATCGGTCGATGCACGGCTTGTTTAGAGCATTGATAAACAATATGGTAGTAGGCGTTTCACAAGGTTTCGTGAAAAAAATGGAATTAGTAGGAGTAGGTTTCCGAGCAACATCAACAGGACAGATTTTAGAGTTATCCTTAGGATACTCACATCAAATCCATTTCCAGATGCCACCCGAAGTAAAGGTCGAAGCCGTTACAGAACGGAAAAGCAACCCTATAATCACATTAGAATGTATCGACAAACAACTGTTAGGACAAGTTTGCGCAAAAATTCGTTCCTTCCGTAAACCAGAACCTTACAAAGGCAAAGGTATCCGTTTTGTAGGAGAAGTTATCAGGCGTAAAGACGGTAAAAAAGCCAAAGCATAACCAAAAAATTGAAAAAAATTATGGCATTAACAAAAATAGATAGACGATTAAGAATAAAGAGACGCATCCGTTCGAAAATAAGCGGTTGCAATGAAAGACCGCGAATGTCGGTATTCAGGAGTAATAAACAGATTTTCGTTCAGTTGGTCAACGACGAGGACGGAACAACGTTAACAGCAGCATCGTCATTAATAAAAGAAATAGCTGCTCAAAGCGGAACCAAAACAGAAAAAGCCGCAATGGTCGGAAAACTTATAGCCGAAAAAGCACTCGCAAAAGGCATCGAAAAAGTAGTTTTCGACAGAAACGGATACCTATATCATGGCAGAGTAAAAAAATTAGCTGAAGCAGCACGCGAAGCAGGACTTAAATTTTAATGATTATGGCACTAGTTGATAAAGATAAAAGAGTTCGTACAACAAACGATTTAGAACTGACCGACAAATTAGTCGCAGTTAATCGTGTTACAAAAGTTACAAAAGGCGGGAGAGCGTTCAGTTTTTCAGCCATAGTTGTCGTAGGTAATCAAAAAGGAATTGTAGGTTGGGGATTAGGAAAGGCAAATGAAGTTTCAATAGCCGTCGAAAAAGGCAAAGAAGCCGCAAAAAAGAGCCTCGTAAAAATTCCATTAGTAAACGGAACAATTCCTCATGAACAAATTGCACACTTCGGTGGAGCAAAAGTATTTATGAAACCTGCATCGCATGGTACGGGTTTAGTAGCAGGAGGCGCAATGAGAGCAGTCCTCGAATGTGCAGGCGTAATTGACGTACTCGCAAAATCAAAAGGCTCCTCAAACCCGCATAACCTCGTAAAAGCGACATTACAAGCCCTCAGCCAAATGAGAGATGCCCATACAGTCGCAAAACAAAGAGGTATTTCAATAGAAAAAGTGTTTAACGGATAAAAATAGTTTAAAATGGCAAAAATAAAAATAAAACAGGTCAGAAGCAGAATAAAAACGACTAAAAGGCAAAAAGCTACCTTAGATGCCCTCGGACTGCGCAAAATGAACGCTACCGTTGAACACGAAGACACTCCCAACATACTCGGAATGGTCGCAAAAGTAAGGCATTTAGTCACTGTTGTACAATAATTATTTAAATAAAACGAAGTAAATCATACAATAATATGGAATTACATCAATTGAAACCTGCAAAAGGTTCTACACACCACCAGAAACGAGTGGGACGCGGGCAAGGCTCCGGACACGGCGGAACATCCACAAGAGGACACAAAGGAGCAAAATCTCGCTCCGGATATTCCAAAAAAATTGGTTTTGAAGGCGGTCAAATGCCCCTACAAAGAAGAGTACCAAAGTTTGGATTCAAGAATATTAATCGAAAAGAGTACAAATCAATTAATATAAGCGTTCTGCAAAGTTTGTCCGAAAAGAAAGGTTGGGATATAATTGCTCCCGAAAACCTCATCCAAGCAGGATTAGTCAAGAAAAAAGACCTAATAAAAATACTCGGAAAAGGTACTCTAACAGCGAAAATTGAAGTGAAAGCACACGCATTCTCAAAATCTGCGGAAGCAGCAATAATTGCCGCACAAGGTACAGTAGTAAAAATTTAAACTGACATGAAATTAATAGAAACAATTCGGAATATTTGGAAAATCGAGGAACTTAAAACACGACTTTTAACTACACTCGGTTTCGTTGCTATTTATCGATTAGGTTCTTATGTGGTTTTACCCGGCATTGATCCAAGTCAATTAGCAAGTTTACAACACCAGACCCGCGAAGGCGTTATGGGACTGTTAGATATGTTTTCTGGGGGAGCATTTTCGAACGCATCAATAATGGCGTTAGGAATTATGCCCTACATTTCAGCATCAATTATAGTGCAACTTCTCGGAATGGCGATACCCTACTTCCAAAGGTTGCAGCGCGAAGGCGAAAGCGGGAGACGTAAAATAAATCAAATTACACGATATTTAACTGTCGTAATTTTGTTTTTCCAAGCGCCAAGTTATATGGTGAATTTACGTATGCAAGCACCCGATGCCTTTATTTATACGGGATGGTGGTTTACGCTATCTTCCACGATAATACTCACCGCAGGGACAATGTTCGTTATGTGGCTCGGCGAAAGAATTACTGACAAAGGAATTGGAAACGGTATATCGATGCTTATTATGGTCGGTATTATCGCACGATTACCATTCGCAATTGTTGCCGAATTTATTTCACGATTAGAAGAAAGCGGCGGTTTAGTTATGTTGCTCATTGAAATTGTGATACTATTTTTCGTTTTTTGCGGAACTATACTACTCGTACAAGGAGTCAGACGTATACCCGTTCAATATGCTAAAAGAATTGTCGGAAATAAACAATACGGCGGCGTAAGGCAATATATTCCTTTAAAAATTAACGCAGCCGGTGTTATGCCAATAATCTTTGCGCAAGCAATAGTATTTTTGCCCGTAACTTTTGTAGGCTTTGTCGACAGCGAAGCAGCATCTGGCTTTGTTGCCACGTTTGCAAACTTTACAGGTTTCTGGTACAATTTTATTTTCGCAATGCTGATAATTCTTTTTACATATTTTTATACCGCTGTTACCATCAACCCCACTCAAATGGCGGACGATATGAAACGTAACGGCGGATTTATCCCCGGTATCAAGCCCGGCAAAAAAACCGTTGAATATCTTGATACTATCATGTCCCGTATTACTTTGCCCGGTTCGTTCTTCCTCGCTACTATTGCGATACTTCCTGCTTTTGCACAAATTGCAGGCATAGATAAATCTTTTGGACAGTTTTACGGAGGAACATCTTTGCTTATCTTGGTGGGAGTTGTACTAGATACACTTCAGCAAATTGAAAGTCATCTTTTAATGAGGCACTATGACGGGCTTCTTAAATCAGGAAGAATAAAGGGGCGCGGAGGTAGATAAAACAGTAAATTTTGATATACATTTTTTTATTGTAATTTTTATTGCAATTGAAAGGGGAGGTTTCGTGTATCATTTTCCTCCTCTTTTTTTGTTTTGTACAATTAAATTCTGAACTCCTGACCTTTGTGGAAATCAAAATGTCTTCCATCGGCATTTTTTAAAAAATATCTGTATCGATAGAAAAACATTGCGTACCAAACGGCACGCCCTGGCGCGTCCATGAATTGATTTTCTACCGATATCGCATCCTACGGGATGCTGTCCCGCAAAAAACGCAAATTGAGTATTTTATTTTGTCAGCGTTCCCACCAAAAAAAACCTAGAAATATCTCTATTTCTAGGTCTCAATATTTAACCAATCTTATGAACGCAATTTTATTCTTTTTCTTTTAAATTCTGTAATCTTGTGAAAAGTGGACTATAACTTTTCAGTTTTTCTATTAATTCAAACTTTTCTGTTGACTTCAATGGTGATTTATAGAGATCATCTTCAAAATACCACTTTAATCCGCCAGGATTTGTTGTCGTTAATGTTTGTGTAATTGTAACATTTCCGTTACTTGCTTGTGAAAATGATATGGTGTTATACCAGACGTTCCATCCTTTTGCATGAGGAAGATTCATAGTCCCCGAAAATTTATCTCCTCCATACGTTTCAGAATAGGAACCAGTAACGGTTACACTTTTGTCCACATAAACATGCACAGCAAAAACATAGGTAAAGCCTGTATTGCTACTTGTTTCTTTTTCTTGAAGAAAAATACCTTCAATACCCCCATTAGAATTATATGCTACAATGCCTAATCCGCGTATTTTTGCGGAGTTATCGCTAACTTTGAAGTTACCACCATCCCATAAATCCTTAAAGAAATCATCCATACTAATTAACTTATAACTCTCAATTGGAGGTAACTCAAGGGTAAAGCCGTTATTTACATAATTAGTACTTGTAACTACATCCTGATAAGAGACTAGATCGTCAGATAGTACCCCTTTTACTTCCTTAATATAAGAGTTTCCACCTTCAACATTTGTTGCCGTAATTTTAGTAATACCATTAGCACTGCCAGTAGTTGGTGCATCGGGGTCGCCATCGCCCGTATATTCAAGGCTCCATGTTAGTCCCGCTGGCTTTTTATTGCTTAATGAAGTCGTTTCAACTCCATTCTTTTCTAATGTCGCACTATAAATTTCATTCCAACCCTCTTCCAAAGTAAGATCAATTTCATAGCTCTCATCGTTGTCAGAATAAGACATTTTTATTACAACAACTACATTAACATATACATGTATGGCATCTGCTTTTGATGTTGAGGAAGAAGCAGAATATAAAAATAGTCCAACATCTTCGTTATCCTTATATGCTCTAAGGTCCATAAAGTTCATCTTTGCAGATGAAGGTTCGATAGAATATTCATCCCAACGTCCATCATCATAAAAAATATCAAATTCATCAATGGGGTAAAGATACTGGTCTTTAATCGTTTTATTTAAATCAACAGTAAAGCCTCCATTTTTAAAATCGCCATCGCCGGCTATAAAATCACCGTCATGATAACTGATAATTGCTCGTACTTCATCGACAAAATCATTGTACTTATTGCCAACATTACCAGATATTTTGCCATCAATAAGCCCTTGGGGACCGCCGCCACCACCTCCGCCGCCATTATTGCAGCTCGTTATTAAAATCAAGCCCGTTAAAAAACAAGCTAAAACGACAGATTTGAATATTAATTTCATAATATAAAATTTAAATAATTGATAAAAATATTTTAAAATAGGGCGCAAAGATAATAGCTTTTTATTTATTACAAAAATTTTTTATTTATTTTTTTACGAATTATAATGAATAATTTTTTATTAATACCTCTATCTGTGTATTGTTGTTTGTACGACCCTTGCGGTCGCACAAACTATGATCTCGTATTTAGTTTGTAGGGGCGAGTCTTGCCATCACCTTTTTTATTGAAAAAAAATTAAAATTTTTTCATTTCAAAAAAAACATCTATCTTTGCGCCCTCAAAAAACGAAATAATTTTATTAGTAATAACATACAACTCATTGATTTTTATGGAAAAAAAGCGAGTATATACCTTTGGTGACGGCAAAGCCGAAGGGAAAGCCGAGATGAAGAATCTACTCGGCGGTAAGGGAGCAAATCTTGCCGAAATGAATTTAATCGGCGTTCCTGTTCCTCCCGGATTCACTATCACTACTGAATCGTGTAACGAATATTACGAGTTAGGAAAAGATAAAGTAGTAGAACTTTTGAAACCCGAAGTTGACGTTGCAATTGCGGGAGTGGAAAAATTGATGGATTCTAAATTTGGAGACATCGAAAATCCACTTTTAGTTTCTGTACGGTCTGGCGCACGTGCATCTATGCCCGGTATGATGGACACAATTTTAAATCTTGGACTTAACGACACTGTCGTTGAAGGTTTAACCAAAAAAACGGGAAACCCACGTTTCGTTTGGGATTCGTACCGTAGGTTCATTCAGATGTACGGTGATGTTGTTTTAGGTATGAAACCTGAAAATAAAAATGACATCGACCCATTCGAAGAAATTATCGAAGACCTCAAAAAAGAGAAAGGAGTAGAGTTAGACACACAACTTTCCGTTGCCGACCTCAAGGAATTAGTCGCTAAATTTAAAGCCGCTGTTAAAAAGCAAACGGGCAGCGATTTCCCCGAATCTGCTTATGAACAACTTTGGGGTGCTGTTTGTTCTGTCTTTGATTCTTGGATGAACGATAGAGCAATTCTTTATCGTAAAATGGAAAATATTCCTGCAGAATGGGGAACAGCAGTTAACGTTCAAGCAATGGTTTTCGGAAATATGGGAGATACATCCGCTACGGGTGTCTGTTTCACACGAGATGCCGCTACCGGCGAAAATAACCTCATTGGCGAATACCTTATTAACGCACAAGGTGAAGATGTCGTAGCAGGTATCAGAACTCCGCTACAAGTTACGAAAATTGGTTCTCAAAGCTGGGCTAAATTGGCTTGTATTTCAGAAGAAGAACGAGCCGATAAATATCCATCAATGGAAGAGGCATTGCCTGAAATTTACAAACAACTTGATACATATCAAAGAAAATTGGAGAACCACTATAAAGATATGCAGGATTTGGAATTTACCGTCCAAGAAGGCAAACTTTGGATGTTACAAACACGTAACGGCAAACGTACAGGCGCAGCAATGGTGAAAATTGCAATGGACATGCTCCGACAAGGAAAAATTGACGAAAAAACTGTTTTGTCCCGCATGGATCCCAATAAATTAGACGAACTTTTGCACCCCGTTTTTGATACAGATGCATTGAAACAAGTAAAAGTCATTGGAAAAGGTTTAGCCGCATCTCCCGGTGCAGCAACAGGAAAAATTGTTTTCAACGCCGATGACGCATCCGAGTGGACTAAAAGAGGCGAAAAAGTTATTATGGTGCGTATCGAAACATCACCCGAAGACCTCGCAGGTATGGCAGCAGCCGAAGGAATTTTAACCGCACGCGGCGGAATGACATCACACGCTGCTGTTGTGGCAAGAGGTATGGGAAAATGCTGCGTTTCTGGTGCGGGCTCGCTGAAAATTGACTATGTAACCAAAAAAATAGAAGCCAACGGAAAAGCATATTCAGAAGGCGACTTTATTTCTATTAACGGCTCAACGGGTGATATATATGAAGGTCAAGTTGCTACAAAAGAAGCAGAATTAAACGAAGATTTTACAGCAATAATGGAACTTGCAGGTAAATATACACGTATGTCGGTCAGAACTAATGCTGATACCCCTCACGACGCACAAGTTGCCCGTAAATTTGGCGCTCAGGGAATTGGTCTCACTCGTACCGAACATATGTTCTTTGAAGGCGACAGAATTAAAGCAATGCGCGAAATGATACTCGCCGCAACAACCGAAGATAGAGAAAAAGCATTAGACAAACTTCTTCCTTATCAACGTAACGATTTTGAAGGAATTTTATCAGCAATGGAAGGTTATGGAGTAACAATCAGATTGTTAGACCCGCCTTTGCACGAATTCGTTCCGCACGAAGCAAAAGCACAAGAAGAGTTGGCAAAAGAGATGGGTGTGTCCGTTGAAACTGTTAAAGCAAAAGTAAATCAACTACATGAATTTAATCCAATGCTTGGACATCGCGGATGCAGGTTAGGAAATACATATCCTGAAATTACCCGTATGCAAACAAGAGCTATTATTGAAGCCGCTCTAAACCTCAAGAAAAAAGGTATTGACGCACGTCCTGAAATTATGGTTCCTTTGACAGGTGAATTGAAAGAGTACAAAATGCAGGCAGATATAATAAGGAAAACTGCTCAACAAATTTTTGCTGAAAGAGGTGACCAAATCGATTATTTAGTAGGTACGATGATTGAAATTCCACGTGCATGTTTGGTGGCGCACCAAATTGCATCTGAGGCTGACTTCTTTTCGTTCGGTACAAACGACCTTACGCAAATGACATTCGGTTATTCACGGGACGACGCAGGTACATTCTTACCAATTTACGTCGACTTAGGCATTTTGAAAAACGACCCATTCCAAACTATTGACCAAGAAGGAGTTGGACAGTTGATGCAAATTGCAGTCGAAAGAGGTAGAAAAACAAAACAAAATATAAAACTTGGCATTTGTGGTGAACATGGCGGAGAGCCATCATCGGTAGAATTTTGCAACAGACTTGGAATGGATTATGTTAGTTGTTCTCCATTTAGAGTGCCTATCGCAAGAGTTGCTGCAGCAAAAGCCGCGTTATAAATAACTATAATATAAGTTTTAGACCAATTATCTTTGCACAAAAACCTCAACATCATTAATGATGATCCAACGGTCTAAAACTTTTTTATGGGGCTGACATGGATTTGACAGCAAGATAAAGAGGTATGTAAGCATGCCGAGCCTTGAGATAACAGCTCGTTAAAACTGGATCTCAAACGTTTTAAATGGCGAAAATACTTACGCTCTCGCAGCTTGATCGAAGTATAGTAGACCAACGCTTAATCCTCGCTCGGAGAGTGAGGACGAGACATCTTCCGTTTGCCCTTGTTCCGAGGCGGACGATATGAAGGTGCCAGAAATCGGAAATAGTCGGTAAATTGTCTCGCTTTATCGGTGAAAATTAGAGGCTTAAGGAATTGTCGGGATGTCTGTTTCCTTGCTTTTTTCGAAAAATAAGAACAGAATAAGCATGTAGAAATCATATTGCTTTCTTGTTTGGACGAGGGTTCGATCCCCTCCAGCTCCACAAAATGTGGTGTTATTAGATTTTAGATTTTCAGATTACCTGAACTCTTGGGAAATCAGAGTTTCCTTATCTATTTTATTAAAAAAATGACGTGGAAAAACAAATGTTATAATTGTTTCTTTTGCATATTTTTTTAAACAGATTTCCTATCAACAAGAAACGCTACGGTAATGTCTCCTGTTACATTGACAATAGTGCGTACCATATCTAAAATTCTGTCTACGGGTAATATAATTGCTACCCACGCTGGATTAAGTCCAACAGATGAAAGTACAATCATTAAAATAATAATTCCAGCGCCCGGTATTGGAGCTGCGCCGATGCTTGCCATTGTTACAGTGAACATAACCGTCAATTGTTGTGCAATTGTAAGGTCTATCAAATGAAGTTGTGCCAAAAACAAAACCGCTACAGCCTGATATAAACTTGTTCCGTCCATATTTATTGTCGCACCTGTTGGTATAACAAATCGGGCAATTTTTTTATCTATTTTTAAATTTTGTTCTGCGCATTCGAGAGTAACGGGTAAGGTTGCGGAGCTGCTACTTGTCGAAAATGCCAATATTTGTGCGGGAAATATTCCTTTTAGAAATTGTTTTGGAGAAATTTTCTTTATAAATATTTTTATCAAAAAAGGATAAAAAATAAATGCTAAAAAAATCAATCCACCGAAAACAGTCAATGCATACCACGAAAGCCCTTTAAAGAGTTCTAAAATTTTTGCGGGATTGTCGCCTGCAATTTCGTTTATCATGCCTGCCATAAGCGCAAAAACAAAAAATGGCGCCGCCTTCATAATCAAATCTATCATTTTGATTAATGTATCTGTTACTATATCTACTCCGCGAGTAAGAGATTCCGATTTTTCTGTTGGCAAAAATAGCCCAGATACCCCGAACATAATTGCAAAAAATATTATCTGTAAAATTGCTCCGTTATTTTGAAGCGCATTAAAAATATTTATAGGAACAAGTTCTTCCAAATAAGACAATGGTGTCCGCTGCTGATTCTCTTTTGCTGATTGAACTTTTTCTTGTATCTCTTCCGTCTTTTCTAAACCTTGCCGTTTCATCACTTCGTCCAATAATTTTTCATATTGAAACTCATCGGAGTACCATCTGCCATCATTTGGTGAAAGATTTTCTGACTTTAGCCACAATTCGTAAGAAAGCCGATTTTCAATACGGGCAACCTCTTGAATTTGTTTACCCGGTTTTATCAAATTCACTAATATCAACCCTACACTTATTGCCATTATGTATGTAGTCAAATAGAGGAGTAATGTTTTACCGCCTAATTTTCCCAAATTTGCGGGATTCCCTAACCTAATAATAGCACCTATAATGGAAAAAAAGACCAACGGAACGGCTGCTAATTTCAACAAATTAATAAAAATTCGTCCGAAAGGAGCAATCCAAATAGTCGTAAAGTTTGACCATCCGAGGTATCCACTCAAAAAAGCCCAAATTATACCGACAAAAAGTCCGATTATAATTTTTAGATATAAAGGTATTTTTTTCATTTTATTATTTGCCACTAATTACACTAATTTTTAGGGTTAATAAGTTCTTTTCAACGCAAAGTCGCAAAGTTTAGAACGCAAAAGTCGCAATCTATTCAACATTTCGACAAGGCATACTTCAACTTTGCTCTATAACCATAGCTTGTCGCTACAATTCCCATATCTCATATCTAACCTCTACTTCTTTACTCAATTATAACAATGTGGGCGACCGCAAGGGTGCGCCCCTACACTCATTTACTCATTTTCTCATTTTTCTACTAAGGTCGTTTTGTTGAAAAAATAAGGTGAAAAATAAGGTTTTTTCTCATTCACTCATTCACTCATTTACTCATTCACTTATTCCCTCAATAAATCAATAATTGTCATCGCTGCCATTGCTTCAACGACTACAACAGCGCGTGGAACAATACATACGTCGTGCATTCCTTCAATTTTTATTTCACACAGGTTTCCATCAATATCAACTGTTTTTTGTGTTCTATTTATCGAAGGAACAGGTTTAAATGCAACCTTAAAATAGATATCTTCACCGTTAGAAATTCCTCCTTGGATACCGCCTGAATAGTTTGTTACAGTTCTAATTTTTCTATTTTCAGTATAAAAAATGTCATTATGCTGCGACCCTCTCATTTCAGCGGAACGAAATCCACTGCCATATTCAAATCCTTTTGCGCCACCAATACTTAACATTGCTCGTGCCAACAATGCGCTTAATTTGTCAAAAATTGGTTCGCCAATTCCCGCTGGAACATTTTTTATTACACAAGTTACAACTCCTCCAACGGAATCATTATCTTCTTTAACTTTTTTTAAATGTTCAATCATTTTGTTTGCCACAATTTGGTCGGGACATCTAACAATATTATTTTCGGCTAACGATATATCTAACTCTAAATAATGTTTATCTAACTTTATTTCACCTATTTGCGAAGTAAATGCAATAACATTTATTTTATGTTTTTGTAACATCAATTTAGCGATTGCTCCTCCAACAACCCTAACAGCCGTTTCACGACCCGATGCACGTCCGCCGCCTTTATAATCCCGTATTCCATATTTTTTAAAATAGGTGTAGTCGGCATGCGATGGTCGAAAAATATTTTTTAAATTATTGTAATCTTGTGAGTTATGATTGTTATTATTAATAAGAAATGCTAACGGAGTACCTGTTGTTTTGCCGTCAATTATTCCCGAAATAAACTCAACAAAATCTGTTTCAAAACGTTGCGTTGTAATGTTCGATTGACCCGGTTTTCTGCGATTCATTTCAGTTTGAATAAAATTCATATCTATTTCCAACCCGGGTATCACGCCATCAATTACGCCTCCAACGCACTTTGCGTGCGATTCACCAAACGAAGTCAATTTAAAAGATGTTCCAAAAGTATTTCCCGACATATTTTTTTATATTTTTATGCTTATACAAAAAACGTTCTTGCCACAAGTATAAATAAAATTCCGAACAGCATAACAATTTTGCTTATCCGAGAAGAACCATGAAATTTTTTTGCACTATTCGCTTTATATACGCTAAATATCAACAATAATAAAGGGATTGTCAGGAACAGAATAAAATAGTAGATAGTTATCGAATCATTCTTCAATTCGGGAATAACAAAATATAGCGCCCAAATTGCTGCTATTGATGTAATAGTCAGCGCATAAACAACTATTTTAGTATTTTGGATTCCCATTTCAATTGGGAGAGTGTGTGCACCTTCCTTTTTGTCTCCTTTTTCGTCTTCCATATCTTTGATAATTTCTCTAATAAGATTAATAATAAAGGCAAAGAACGCAAATCCGGTTGTCCAAAACCATGCCGTTGAGCACGCTTCTGTTTCAGTGATTGCTTCACCAAATTCCTTTATTAGTGCTGAAAATTCGAGGGAAACGACAAAATAAGGAACAAGCGCTGTGAGCAACGAAATGACCAAATTTCCCAAAAGAATCTGTTTCTTTAACTTTGCTGAATAAAACCAGAGAACAATTGGTATCATGATAAATACTAAGGCATAGTTCTCTTTTTTATAAATAAAAGAGATGAAAAGTCCGATAAAAACTCCCGCAATAGTGAAAAACACGTGCATCAACAGCACAGAACGACGTCTAAAAACATTTCCAACTACAACTTTTTCTGGTCGGTTAATTTTATCTATTTTTACATCAAAATAGTCGTTAATTACATACCCGGAGGCAGCCAAAAGTACGGACACAACTACTAATAATGCAAAATGAAAATCAGACAAAACAGGTTCGATTCCATAAAATTGAAGCATCGGAATTAATAGCCCATAACGTAGCAGAGACTGAAGCAACGCTATGATTATCAGATTTTTAATTCGTATAAGTTTAAAAAATGCTTTCATAAATAAGTTTTTTGTAAATGTTTAAAAATTTTTTCATTGGTTCATCTTAAACTCGCCGACCTCCATATCTTTTATTGTTCCCTCATCTATAACAAACCTCACGGCTGTTTGGACAGTATGAATACCTGATTTGCCCGCTGCTCCGGGATTGACGTGAAGCAAATTTAACTCTTTGTCGTTCATAATTTTTAAAATATGACTATGCCCGCAAATAAAAAGATTTGGAGGATTAGAATAGATTTGCGATCTTATTGCTGGGTCATAATTACCGGGATATCCACCAATATGAGTTAATAAAACATTAACACCCTCACATTCAAAACGCTCTACTTCTTTTAATCTAATACGTAGAATTGCGCCATCTACATTACCGAAAACGGCTCGTATAGGCTTAAATTTTTCTATTTCATCAAAAACTTCAGCAGAGCCAAAGTCGCCAGCATGCCATATTTCATCTACATTCGCAAAGAAATCATAAAGACGAGGGTCAAAATATGTATGCGTATCCGAAAGAACTCCTATTTTTTTCATAGATATTGATTTTATTTTTTACAAAAATATGAAAAAAAGTTGATAAAAATAAAAAAAACATAATTAAAAAAAATATTTTTTTGTATTTCGAAAAAAAACCTCTATCTTTGCACCGCAATTTTTTATTGATCCCGTAGCTCAATTGGATTAGAGTACCTGGTTACGGCCCAGGAGGTTGGGGGTTCGAGCCCCTCCGGGATCGCAAAAATTTTTTAGATTTTTTCATTTCTTTTTATAAAACAATAAAAGAGCCCTATAAAACAAAAGATGTTTTTATTTCAAAAACAAAAGAAAACAAAAATCAATAAAAAAAATTCTTACCATTATTCTTACCCTTAAACAATTATTATTATCTTTGCAGCCAAAATTTTTATAAAATGGCTACAGTTAAATTTTATCTACACGACAAAAGCGCAGAGAAGACTAATATCTACTTTTTTCTAAATTACGGCGCTTTTGAATTGCAAAATGGTAAGAAAAAATATTTACCCTTTAAGTATTTCATTAATGAATCAATAGAGCCAAAGAATTGGAACAGTGAAACGGGCAGGGCAAAACAAACGAAAAACTTCAGGCAGTTTCCAGAATTTAATGCGAAGTTGCAGGCAATTGAAGACGAGGCTTTAACGATACTTCGTAAGTTGCAGAACGACAATATTAAAATTACACACGAAGTGCTGCGAAACAAACTTGATGTTGTATTTAAAACTGAACACCCACGACAAAAATAAAAATTTTAGATATACAAACAATGATTATATTTCGGTAAACTCAATAACAATTTCGGTAAACTCAATAACAATTTCGGTAAATTAGTGTTAATTAGTGTAATTAGTGGCTAAATAAAAACAGATGAAAAAACCAACTACATATAAGCCAAAAAAGATTGGGCAAACACTTTTCAAGGATGTCGCCAATTTAATTGACGAAGCCCGAAAAACAGTTGCATACACGGTCAATGCAGCATTAACTTATATGTATTGGAAAATAGGCATACGTATCAACGAAGAGATATTGCAGCACGAAAGAGCAGAATACGGCTCTCAAATTGTTGCCGTCTTAGGACAACAACTACAAAACGCTTATGGACGCGGCTTTGAGGAAAAAAATCTAAGAAGAATGATGCGATTTGCAACTGTATTTCAAGATGAAGCAATTGTCGCATCACTGATGCGACAATTGAGTTGGACGCATCTTATTATTTTACTGCCACTTAAGGACAATTTACAGCGCGATTTTTATGTCGAAATGTGTAAAATGGAAAGATGGAGTGTACGTACTTTACGCAAAAAAAACTGAAAAGAAAAAGAGAGAAATAGTTGAATATCAAGATATTAAATAAATTGAATAGTTGTATCACTGATACAACTATTCAAAAAAACATAAATAAATATGGCAGTAAAATTTCAATACAATAAAACGTCGCATCAGACCCTTGACAAAAGGCTGAAAATACTTAAAAAAGCGCTACCAACGCTTAAAAACAAAGAATCAGCGTTGCGAAACGAAGTGAAACGGGCAAAAGACGAAGCACTAAAGTTAGAAGAGGAACTAAACGAAGCACTCAAAAATTTAGAGTTTATGTCCCGATTATGGAACGAATTTGACCAATCTTTAATTAGCATTAAAGATGTTGTTTTATCTGCAAAAAAAATCGCAGGTGTCCTTACGCCACTACTCGATGATATATTATTCGAAATCACTCCTTATAATATGTTTAACAGTCCGATATGGTTTGCCGATGGAATAGCAATACTCAAAAATCTTGCCGAAACTGCAATCAAAAGAGAAGTTTTTTACAGAAAAATGGAACTTTTAGACTTTGCACGCAAGAAAACTACACAAAAAGTTAACCTTTACGAAAAAGTTCAAATACCCGGTTTTGAAGATGCAATGAGAAAAATTAAACGTTTCTTAGAAGACGAAGAAAATTTATCAAAATCGTCTCAAAAAATATTAAAATCTAAACAAGAAAGCTATGGTTGAAAAAATGAAAAAATATAGTTTCCTTATTTATTATAAAACTTATAATGAATTTTTGGAAAAAATAGCTCAAGCGGGAGTAGTGCATATTGTTGAAAAACAAAAAGGTATACCCGAAGATGCTACCGAACTGCGCCAACAACTGATGCTTAATTCTACATTAAAGAGTACTATTCACATCTTTAAGCAAAGAATTGAAAAGCAAAAAAATATGACCGCACTGCCATACAACCCAAACATAAACGGTATGGATGTTATCAATGAATATGAGCAACTTAAATCTACTGAAGAAAAATTGTCCACACAAAGACAAACTCTGTTGCGCGAAATTGAAAGTATGACAATATGGGGCGACTTTGACCTCTCAATGCTTGAAAAAATTGAGAAAGAAGGGATGCAAATAAAGTTTTATTCGTGCCGTGACAGAGAATTTCAAGAAGAGTGGATAGAAAAATTTGATGCCGTTAAAATTGCACAAAAAGGTTCTTTTATTTATTTTGTTACAATAACGAAAACCGACAGCACTACCGAACCCGAAGCCGAAAAGATGAAAATTGCAACCCACTCGCTTTTCGAATTAAAAACAATTTTATACCAAATCGAAACTAAAGCCGAAGAAGTGCAAAACAGGATAACAGAAATGGCTGTCGAGCATCACCAAAACCTTATTGAGATGCAACGTCTTTTGCATCAAAACATTGATTTTAACAAAGTTCACCTCCAAACTGAAAAGAAAGCGGAAGAAAAATTAATCCTTTTAGAAGGGTGGGTACCCGAAATAAAAGAGCAAAATCTTATTGAAGCGTGTGAAAATCAAGATGTTTACTATATTGGAGTAGTGCCCGACAAAGATGATAATTCAGTTCCCATACTGCTCAAAAACAATCCTTTCTCAAAATTATTTGAGTTTATTGGCGAATTATATGACTTTCCTAATTACCACGAATTAGATTTAACGCCGTTTTTTGCGCCGTTTTATATGCTCTTTTTCGGACTATGTCTGGGTGATGCAGGATATGGAATGTTAATAGCAATTTTAGCATTGTTCGCCCGCACAAAAGTGAAACCTTCAATGAAACCAATTATGTCTCTTGCGGCTATTCTTGGTGCGGCTACTACAATTTGTGGAATAGTTTGCGGTACGTTTTTTGGTATAAACCTTTTAGAAGTAAAGTGGGAGTGGATAATTAAGTATCAAGGTTTTATGTTAGACGACAATAATCTCTTTATGTTGGCATTGATTCTGGGAGGTGTTCAAATAGTTTTTGGTATGATAGTCAAAGCAATAGGTCAAATTCGAAGATATGGGCTTATTTATTCATTAGAAACTTGGGGTTGGCTTATACTTCTTTTGGGTGGAGCAACCTTATATTTGGCTTATGAAGAGGAGATGTTTGTTCAGGCACGACTTTTATGTTTTATAATAATATCAGTATCGGGAGTTTTAATCTTTTTGTTTAACAGTCCCGGACGAAATCCGTTTGTTAATATAGGTTCCGGTTTATGGAATACATACAATATGGTAACGGGCTTACTCGGCGATTTACTTTCATATATTCGTTTGTTTGCACTTGGAATTTGCGGCGGAGTTATGGGTATGGTTTTCAATAATTTAGCCATGCAAATGAGTGGTGATACACCTATTGTCAGTCATTTAATTATGATTTTAATATTGATAGTAGGGCACTCGTTAAATATTTTTATGGCAGGTTTAGGTGCATTTGTACATCCAATGCGCCTTACCTTTGTTGAATTTTATAAAAATGCAGGATTTGAAGGTGGCGGGAAAAAGTATAAACCTCTCGCATCATGGGAAACGATAAAAACAGAGTAGTTGAATATAAAATTTAAAATTTAATACAAAATGTACAGAACACATACAAACGGTGAACTACGTATTTGCGACAAAGATAAAAATGTTACTCTTTGCGGGTGGGTTCAAAAAGTGCGCAACCTCGGCGGAATGACTTTTGTTGATTTACGCGACAGATACGGAATTACGCAGTTAGTTTTTGATATTGATAAAAACAAAGAACTAACTCAACAAGCACAAGCACTTGGACGTGAATATGTTATACAGATTGACGGAAAAGTTGCAGAACGAAGCAACAAAAACAGCAAAATGCCAACAGGAGATATTGAAATTATTGTTGATAAAATAGTTGTACTTAATATTTCTGAACTACCTCCCTTCACCATCGAAGATGATACAGACGGCGGCGACGAACTGCGTTTGAAATATAGATATTTGGATTTGCGCCGAAACAACATTAAAAAGAATTTTGAGTTACGGCATCAAATGGCATTAGAAATTAGAAATTATTTAAGTTCTCAAAAATTTGTCGAAATTGAAACTCCTTTTTTAATGAAATCAACCCCTGAGGGCGCTCGTGATTTTGTTGTGCCTTCGCGTATGAATCAAGGTCAATTTTATGCCTTACCGCAGTCTCCGCAAATTTTTAAA
Organism: Marinilabiliaceae bacterium; assembly: GCA_009777175.1. Taxonomy (GTDB): domain Bacteria; phylum Bacteroidota; class Bacteroidia; order Bacteroidales; family Marinilabiliaceae; genus WRMI01. The sequence continues at coordinate 23,000 of WRMI01000009.1, read as the reverse complement.
CAATTGTTGATGGTAGCAGGTTTCGATAAATATTTTCAAATTGTTAGATGCTTTAGAGACGAAGATCTACGCGCCGACCGACAGCCCGAATTTACGCAAATTGACTGCGAAATGGCATTCGTGGAACAAGAAGATGTTCTCAATACTTTTGAAGGAATGGCAAAACATCTTTTTAAAACCATCAAAAACATTGAGTTTGATGCTCCGTTTCCACGCATTCCTTTTTCAGAAGCCATGGAATTATATGGAACGGATAAACCCGATTTACGTTTCGATATGAAAATTGTGAAACTGAAAGAAAAAATTTCCAACAAAGGTTTTAAAGTATTTGACGATGCACAATATATTGGAGGTATTTGTGTTGAAAAGTGCGCTTATTATTCAAGAAAAGAACTTGACAACCTCACCGATTTTGTTAAAAAACCGCAAATTGGTGCACAAGGCTTAATCTACATTAAATATAATGAAGACGGCACTTTAAAATCATCTATTGATAAATTTTATAACGAAAATGAGTTAAAAGAAATTGCACAACTCTTCGGTGCAAATGTTGGCGATTTGATGTTATTGGCAGCGGGTGAAAAAAATAATACGCTAAATGCACTTAACGAACTGCGTTTAGAGATGGCAAACAGGCTAGGACTGCGAGATAAAAACAAGTACGCACCTCTTTGGGTAGTAGATTTTCCTCTTTTAGAATGGGACAACGAAACTGATAGATTTTATGCAAAACATCACCCATTTACATCACCGAAAAACGAAGATATTCCTTTGTTGGAAACAACTCCCGAAGTTGTCAAAGCAAATGCTTACGACCTCGTTATCAATGGAGTAGAAATTGGAGGCGGCTCAATTAGAATTCATAACCAAGAATTGCAAAAGAAAATATTTAACATACTCGGCTTTTCTGACGAAGATGCTCAAAAACAGTTCGGTTTTCTAATGAACGCTTTTAAATATGGGGCACCTCCCCACGGAGGAGTCGCTTTTGGATTTGATAGGTGGGTAGCACTTTTTGCAGGTACAGATTCCATTAGAGACGTGATTGCATTCCCAAAAAATAACACAGGAAGAGACATCATGAACGATGCTCCTTCGATAATTAATAAAACTCAATTAAACGAACTTAATATTTGTTTGGCTAAATAAAAGATTAATAATATATTAAAAATTTAAACAATATGAAATTTAGAAAAATTTTTATTATGGTAATTATTTTGTGCTGCAATTTTATCTTTTTGCACGCAAACGAATTAGAATCAATTATCAATCAAGGAAAAAAACTTTTTGATGACAATGAGTTTGTTGAAGCACTCAATTTTCTGAATAGTAAAGAAAATGAGTTCGAAAATGCCAATGGCGACATTAAAGCGCAGTTTTGGACACTGATAGGTCAAACATATTTACAATTACGTAATATTAGCGAAGCCGAAAAAGCATTGTTGAAAAGCATCTCTTTTTCCGAAAATAAAGAAAATGAAAATTATGCAAATACATTACATACCTTAGGAAATATCTATTATAGTATCAGTAATTTACAACAAGCCGAAACATATTGGTTAGAAGCAAAAGCACTAAGGGAAAAAATTCTGGGAAACCAACATCCTGATTATGCCCGCTCTTTAAATAATTTGGCAGTTTTGTATTCTAATAGAGGCGATTTTTCTACATCAGAAAAATATTTGTTAGAGGTATTAAGTATCGAAGAAAAGGTTTTAGGAAAAGAGACCATTGAGTATGCGCATACATTAAATAATTTGGGAAATCTCTATAGAGATATGGGCAATTATCCTAAAGCAGAGATATACTATTTAGAAGTTAAAAATATCAGCGAAAAAATTTTGGGAAACCAACACCCCGAATATGCACGTTCTTTAAACAATTTGGGCGTTATATACAACGACATTGGAGATTATCAAAAATCAGAAATATTTTATTTAGAATCAAAAACAATATTTGAAAAAGTTTTTGGTAAAGAACACCCCGAATATGCCCACTCTTTAAATAATTTGGGTGTCCTCTACTTCAATATGGGTGATTACCAAAAATCTGAAAAATACTACATCGAAGCAAAAGATCTTAGAAAAAAAATATTTAGGACAGAACATTTGGATTATGCTGGATCATTAGGAAATCTTGGAGGTTTCTACCACAATATTGGGGACTACCCTAAAGCAGAAATATTTTATTTAGAAACAAAAGAAATTTTAGAAAAAATCTTAGGAAAAGAACATCCCCTTTATGCCTCCTCGCTTAATAATTTGGGTGCTTTATACAACAACATAGAAGATTTTTCTAAAGCTGAAATCTATTTTTCAGAAGCAAAAGATCTTAGAGAAAAAGTTCTTGGAAATGAACATCCCGATTATATAGCCTCGCTTTACAATCTCGGAGTAATTTACTACAATATTGGAGACTTTTCTAAAGCCGAACATTTTTATCTTGAAGCTAAAAATATTAGAGAAAAAGTTCTCGGCAAAGAACATAAAGATTTTGCACAATCATTAAACAAATTAGGAGAGCTGTATATTAGAATTGAAAACTTTTCTAAATCTGAAAAATACTTCCTTGAAGCAATAAAAATCAGAGAAAAATTATTAGGAAACGAACACCCCGATTATCTCACTTCTTTAAACAATCTCGCAATTATCAACTTTGTAACAAAAAATTTCCACAAAGCAGAAAATTTGAAAATCGAAGCTGACAAAATTACTATAAATATAATTGAAAATAACTTCCTTTTCCTTTCAGAACGGCAAAGAGAATTATATTGGAACTTATACAAAGAAGACTTTGAAACTACATTTTCATGCAATTTTTCATACCCATCTTCGATTCTAACCACTCAATCATACAACAACATACTGTTTACTAAAGGATTATTACTCCGAACAACCAACGGAATAAGAGATATTATATATTCCTCTAATGATGCAGATTTAATCGAACAATATGATTTTTTAAAAAGCAACCGACTTTCATTGAATGCGCTGAAACAACAAGAAAATCCCAATTTTCTTATGATTTCAATTTTGGAAGCAACAGTAGATAGCCTTGACAAATCTTTAACACAAAAATCCGCAGAATATAGGGATTTTACACAAGAAATTAAGTGGAGTACTATTCGAGATCTTCTCCAAGAAGATGAGGCAGCAATAGAATTTGTTCATTTCAGAATGCTTGATGACAAAGCTAAATTTTCCGACACAATTATTTATTGCGCACTATTGCTTAAAAAAGATATTGAAAATCCTTTATGGATACCTCTTTTCAAAGAAAATGATTTGTTAGAGTTATCAAAACGGGAAAAAAACATTTCTGATTTGGAATTTACACAACAACTTTATTCTGAAAAAGGTCCAAACCTTTACGACCTTATTTGGAAACCAATAGAAAAAGAGTTAGATGAAATTAGTACTATCTATTATGCGCCGACGGGTACGTTACATCAGATTTCTTTTGCGGCTGTGCCCGTTTCCTTTAACCACAAAGGCACACAAAGTGATTTCACAAAGACACACAAAGATACTTCACAATTATTATCTCACAAATACAATTTACATTTATTAACCAGCACTCGCGAAATATTGAGCCTCAAAAAAGAAGTGGCAGGTAGTTTGCCAAAAGGTAGTGCTGCAATTTACGGTGGACTCTTTTACGAACCCGAAAACTATGAAACCAAAAACTCATCAACTTATTCTCAACTCTCAATTCTCAATTCTCAATTCTCAAATAATTCCGAACGAGGCTTAGGTATTAGGCAAAAATTTCTACCCGGTACAGAAAAAGAAGCCGAATTAATAGTTAAATACCTGAATGAAAGTCAAATTGATAGCCGCCTCTTTTTATATTCTGCGGGCAGCGAAGAAACTTTTAAACAGTTAAGCGGAACAGAAACAGGAATAATTCATATTTCAACGCATGGTTTCTTTTTTGAGGATATTGAAGAACATAGTAATAATGATTTATCAAATTTGCTTGGCAGCGATGGTCGCAGTAGTAAAACATTAAAAAATAGGCTTTTACGTTCGGGATTGATGTTTACGGACTCAAACCGTGCGTGGACAGGTGCAGAAATACCCGAAGGAAGCGAAGACGGTATCCTTTCCGCTGACGAAATTGCTCAAATGAACCTTGTAAATACAAAATTAGTAGTTCTATCCGCATGTGAAACAGGGCTCGGTGAAGCAAAAACTGCCGAAGGTGTATTCGGGTTGCAAAGAGCATTCAAACTCGCGGGAGTTGAAACAATTATTATGAGCCTTTGGAAAGTACCCGACAACGCTACTGCTGATTTGATGACCTTTTTTTATCAAAATTGGCTATCCGGCAACTCCAAACAACAAGCTTTCGCCGAAGCCCAAAAACAAGTCCGAGAAAAATATAACGATGCATATTATTGGGCAGGATTTGTGATGCTGGATTGAATATCCCCCGAATTGCGCTTACGCTTATTCGGGGTTATCTACGTGGCACTCGTACCGAGTGCTGCTGCGTAGGGTGTATGGATATTGTGGGGTTTGGTGTGGTAATGTATGCTGCATTCCGTTAGGAATGCATCGCTTGGTAGAAAAACGCACAATCAAGCCACCTGCATTCCGTTAGGAATGCATCCAATGTTTGGTTGTTTGAGATAACCCGAATTGCGCTTACGCTTATTCGGGGTTATCTACGTGGCACTCGTACCGAGTGCTGCTGCGTGGGGTGTAGAAATGTTGTGGGGTTTGGTGCTGAAAGGGCAAACACGAAGGTTTGCCCCTACTTATCACTAACCACTTACCACTAAAAAAAAAGCCACCCTTCCCAGAGTGGCTATTTTTTGTAAGTGTATTATACGTTTTTGTGATCTAGTTTCTTAATGTTTATAAGAAACGGTCGCGGTATTATTTCCTGGACTAAAAGCTAACGTTTTAACGTTAATCAAGAAATAATTGTCACCAACTTTAGAGATAAAAAACTTAGGTGTAAAGCCGGTAGGATTCCATTCGAATTGTTCCACTTTTGTTCCAGTCTCATACGCATCTGCTAAATCTTCTTTTGTTGCAATTTCACCATTAGCGAGTGACACAAAAAGAACAGTAGTAGGTTCGCCAATAAATCTTGCCAAACCACCATTGGTATTGAGAGACCACTTAATACCAACAGTTCCATTAACGTTTCTGCCATCTGTCTGAGACGAACCTGTATAGGTTAAAGTGAAATCAGTACCTGCTACAAGAGGCGTTTTAGGAACAAAGATAATAGTAATTGTTGCTTCAGCATTTTCTTCAGCACCATTGTCAACAACAACCTTAACCGTACAATTTTCTTCGATACCTGTAACGGTGAATGATAATAGATAAGTATCTTCATTCTCCTCATCCTTAGTATAAGGTAAATTTTCTAATTCTCCATCATTGATGGATATTTGCACAGATTTTAACTCTGCTTTAGATACAATAGTACCCGTTACGAGGCCCTCAGAAGCTCCTGGTTCGAGGGTAGGCGCTACTAACGAAACCGTAGCTTTTTCGATTGGATCGTCTTCGTCATCATTTTTACAACTCACAAATAATACACTTGTCGCTAGCAAGGCGACACAAATAAACATGCTTACTTTTTTCATCTTACTTAAAAATTAATTAATTAAAAAATATAAATTATTATTAAAAATATGTACTTAAACGGAGTGTTTTTAAAAATGTTTCATTTATTTTAAAAAAAAGTGAAAAAAAGTGAAAAAAAATTAAAATATTTTTTTGGATTTTTTGTTAAAAAACAGATTATCAAATATTTATAAGATAAACATTTTTTTTATTTTTTTTAAATATTTTTTGAAAAAAAATAAAATAAAAGAAATATCAAAAAAAATATCTAATTTTGTATTTTAAAAAAATTTGGGCCTCGTAGTTCAAAGGATAGAATACCAGATTCCGGTTCTGGTGATATGGGTTCGATTCCCGTCGAGGCTGCTTCTTTATTAGAGTTTATTGCTTTTTGTGTTTCTACTTTTAGGTCATTATTTTTTAATTAAAAGAATAATGCATTTTGATAAACATTTTCCCAAAATCCAAATTCTGTATAAACTTTATAAAATGCTTTTAGAATTTTATCAGTTAAATCATTATGAAAATATTTTTTCAATCTTTTTATCTTATTGACAGGAATTCAAATAGTTCCGTTTTTAGAATATAGCCTGAACGACCAAATTACTTTGTTAACAGATTTAAACTTTTTGGGAGTTGGATACTATTATGGCAATATCTTAAACAATAAATTTTCAAATTTTTATCTTGGCTTCGATTCTGATAATATTTTGACATTTAGCGATATTAGAGTCGGATTTATTTATAATTTTTAAAATTACACGTTTAAGGTTTGGAAATAAAAAAGATTTTTTCGTAGACAACCAAAATAGTTGTGTCTCCCCTTCTTTGCTTTTTGTGTCACTTTTTATTTGTGACTCGCTGATAATGTAAATGGATAAATGATGTATAAGAGTCTGAAATTTTTTTCATTATTCCGAAAAAATCTATTTTTGTCTATAATTTTCTACCCGTTATACTCTACTTTTGCGCCAAATTTTTTAAAATCTATATTTTTATTGCGAAATTAATTAAAAGTCCGAATAAGGAGCGGACGTAAAGCAAAAAGAGTATGTATAAATTAATGTTTTTTAGAGTATTGGCGTTATTGTTATTTGCTTCAATGCACAATTTGTCTGCAAACGTGAAAAATGATGACTGCACAACGCCAATTGACAGCGGCACGTTTGGCAATGGTCTGACATGGAAATTATGCCCAGACGGTACGCTAAATATCAGTGGTAACGGTGAAATGCCAAATTGGGTTTCAACAGAATTAGGCAGACCGTGGCAAAGCCATATTGCAAATATCACAGGAATAGTGATAGATGGCGGAATAACGCGTATTGGCAACTATGCTTTTTACAATCACAGTGCTGTAAATTACAAGAGTATTGGCAGCAGCGTTAATGCCATTGGCGAGTGGGCATTTGCAAATTGTACGGCATTAGAAACCGTAATTATTCCCGATGGCGTAACAAACATCGCTATTCGTGCGTTTTCGGGCTGTACGGCGATGTCTTATTTGAGCATCGGAAGCGGTATTTCTCAAATCCGAAGCGGTACCTTCGAAAATACAGGTTTAACCGAAGTTACAATCCCCGAAGGTATTACATCTTTTATCGGTGGTGGCGCATTTAGTGGCTCTTCCAATTTGGAAACAATTTATTGGAATGCCATCAATTGCGGCGACTTTATTAGTACTGACTATCATTTCATCAACTGTCCACTTTTAGAAAATGTTGTTTTTGGCAACAGTGTACAGCGTATTCCCGCTTATGGTTTTTATGGTATACCAGGATTGAAATCTGTAACTATGAGCGGAAGTATTACACACATTGGCAATTATGCGTTTGGCGATTGTAACGGATTACCATCTGTAACCATTGGAAGCGGAGTAACAAACATTGGCAACCGAGCCTTTGCAGGTTGTACAGGTTTAACCGAAATGGTTATTCCCAACAATGTAATCACAGTTTCCAACTCTGCGTTTGAAGATTGTACAGGATTAACATCAGTAAGCCTCGGCAGCGGAATGACCACCATCCCTGATGGTATGTTTCGTAATACGGGATTAACTTCCGTTACTATTCCCGAAGGAATTGGCTCCATCGGAAGTAATGCCTTCACTGGTTCCGCAAATTTGGAAACGGTTTATTTTAATGCCGCAAACTGTTCAAATTTTGACTATGTTTATTTAGCGTTTCATCCTTTTTACAATTGTGTTGGATTAACTACCGTTGTTTTTGGCGACAATGTTCTTCGTATACCCGAAGCGGCGTTTCCATCGCAGGTGGCGCTGCAAAACGTAACCATTGGAAGCAGCGTAACGAATATTGCTCGTTATGCCTTTACAAATTGTAGCAATTTAAAGGAAGTAGATATTTCTAATAGTGTAAATACCATTGGTTCTAACGCATTTTCAAACTGCGTGTCTCTAAATTCCATTACTCTTGGCAGCGGTGTTACAAATATTGCAGCGTCAGCCTTTTCGGGCAGTGCAATTACTGAACTTACTATTCCCGAAGGAGTGATTTCAATAGGTAGCGATGCATTTGGAGGCTCTACAAAATTAGAGACAGTCTATTTTAATGCTATCAATTGTGGAAATTTCATAAGTATTGATTATCATTTTGCTAACTGTCCACTTTTGACAAGTGTTATTGTCGGCGATAACGTAATTCGCATTCCCGACTACGCTTTTTTCGGAATAGCAAGTTTAACTGCAATTAGTATCGGTAGTAGCGTAAACCAAATAGGGAGCTATGCTTTTGCAAATTGCCCTGCTTTAGCTACTTTAACAATTCCTAATAATGTAAATAGTATGGGAATTAGTGTATTTGAAGGTTGTACTGGATTAACATCAGCCTCTATTGGTAGCGGTCTATCGGCAATTCCTAATTCTGCATTTCTAAATAGCGGCTTACTTGAAATCACTATTCCCGATGGCATTACATCAATAGGTTCAAGTGCTTTTTGGGGGTCGTCCCGTTTGGAAACAATTTATTTCAATGCCCGTAACTGCAACGATTTTATAAGCACAAACTATCATTTTCAAAACTGCGCCGCTTTAACAACAGCAATCGTTGGAAATAATGTTAGACGAATACCTGCTTACGCATTTCTGGGTACAAACGTAGAAATTGTTACAATCGGCAGTGATGTTAGAGATATTGGAAATTATGCCTTTGCAAATTGTACTTTTTTGGAAGATATCACCAATTGGGCACTAATTCCGCAAATAATTAATGCTAATGTATTTGACGGTGTAGATAAAAGATATTGTACGCTTTACGTTCCAGAAGCATCTATTGACGAATATCAAAATACTCTTGTGTGGAAAGATTTTTATATGGAGCCTATTACATCTGTAAAAGAACTATTAACTTTTGATATAAAAGTTTATCCAAACCCGTTTATTGACAGGGTGTATATCACTGATGCTGCAGGTTTTTCATTGCAGATTATAAATTTTGCGGGTACAGTTGTATATAATCAAAGGATTGAGAGTGCAAATGAAACTCTATATCTGGAGCATTTGCCAGCAGGAATTTTTATTTTTAGTTTCGAAGACAAGGGAGAAGTTAAAGTTTTGAAAATGGTCAAAAATTTGTAAAAATAACATAGTGTTCTTCCTGACTTCGACACTTTTAAAAAATACTTTTATAATGCACTGAAAATCAATAATATAAAATTTCGAGTGGGTGTCGTAAAAAGTTGTAAAAGTGGCTTAAAATGCCAATTTAATACTATTTGGGTGTCGCATTGTCGAAGTCAGGACAAGGGAGAAGTTAAAGTTTTGAAAATGGTTAAAAATTTGTAAAAATAACATAGTGTTCTTTATGTTCATAAAATCAGAACTCCTGAAAATTACTCTTCAGCATGTTTCTCAGCACTATAAGATGACCGTACTAATGGTGCGCTTTCTACAAATTTAAATCCGCGTTTTAAACCTTCTTTTTCATAAAATTTGAATTGTTCGGGGGTGATGTATTCGCTTACAGCAATATTTTTAAGAGAAGGTTGCAGATATTGTCCTATTGTAAAAACGTTCACTCCGACTGCTTTTGCGTTGTCCATTGTTTCGAGTACTTCGGTTTCTGTTTCACCGAGTCCTAACATTATACCCGTTTTTGCCACGATTCCTGAATCAGCGATAGTTTTTAAAACCGACAAAGATATTTCATATTTTGCTTTGGAACGTATTAAGGGTGTTAATCTTTTGACTGTTTCTAAGTTATGACTAATGACTTCGGGTTTTATGTCAATAATTTGTTGAATTAGTTCTATTTTCCCTTGAAAGTCGGGTATTAAAGTTTCGATGGTAGTATTTGGGTTTAATTCTTTGATTTTCAATATTGTATCTGTCCAAATAGAAACGCCGCAGTCGATTAAATCATCTCTATCAACTGAGGTAATTACTGCGTGTTTTAAATTCATAATATTAATAGATTTAGCAATTCTCAAAGGTTCATTTTTATCAATGGGATTTGGTTTTCCTGTTTTAACGTTACAAAATTTACATGCACGTGTACAAATATCGCCGAGTATCATAAAAGTAGCGGTACCTTTGCTCCAACATTCTGCGGCATTAGGACAACGACCGCTACGGCAAATTGTGTGCAGGTTATTATTTTTTATTGTTTTGTTCATCCAATTATATTCAGCCGTTTCGGGTAATTGGACTTTTAGCCAGGATGGTTTTGGTATTCGTTTCATATTTTTTCATAGATAGTTTTATCTTACCTTTACAAAATTTTCTTCATTAATAACAGGTTCACCTCTAAATTTCAGAAAAATTTGTGCGGTTGTAAAGACATCTTTTTCGCAATATTTAACAATACGTTCTATATCTTTTTCTTCGTAGTAAACATAAGCAACTTTACTTCCGTCAATGTCTCCTTTGGGTGATGGAATGCCTAAAATAGTTGCTAATAGTTCTAATGATGTATTTTGTTTATGGTCGCCAAATTTCCAAAGTTCCATGGTATCAAAAATGTTTACTTCCCAAGGTTTTTTTCCGGCAATTTTAAAAATTGGGGGCAATGGCACTCCGTTAATAACCATTCGGCGCGCAACGTAGGGAACATCAAATTCTTTGATATTATGACCGCAAATATTTTTGGTATTTTTAGAGCAAAACGAAGTCAAAAGCGCACCAAATTCTTTCAAAATTGTTATTTCGTTGTCGCCGTAAAATGATTTAACACGAAAAAAACGCTCATTATTTTTTTTAATTATATGACCGGCAGAAATACATACAATTTTTCCAAATTCGGCATAAATTCCGGCTCTATGATAATTTTCTGTGGGAGTTTTTCCTTCGGGCTTTATAGTTGTCGACTTTTTATCCCATAAAAGTTTTATACTTGTTTCTAACATTTCATAATCAGCCACTTGTGGAACAGTTTCTACATCAAAAAATAGAATATTTTCGGGAAGATATTTATCAAGCATTTTCAAGAGTTTTGTCGTTAATATTATGTAGAATATATCTCGAAAGGATATCAATAGCAACGTGGTTGTTTCCTCCTTGGGGAACAATGAGGTCGGCATACCGTTTTGATGGTTCAATAAACTGAAAGTGCATTGGTTTAACAGTTGCTTGGTATCTTTGCAAAATTTGATTTGTATCTCGACCTCTTTCCTTTATATCACGGTGAATAACCCTAATAAGTCTATCGTCGGCTTCGGCATCAACAAAAATTTTCAAATCCATCATTGAGCGCAACGCTTGGTGTGTCAATACTAAAATACCTTCGATAATAATAACTTCTTTTGGTTTTATTTCGATGGTTTCTTCTTGTCTTGTATATGAAACGTACGAATAAACGGGCTGATAAATAGTTTCACCTGCTTTTAATTTGCATAAATGATTAACGAGCAGGTCAAATTCAACTGAATCGGGGTGGTCAAAATTCATTCTTTGTCGCTCTTTCATTGGCAAATGAGAGCCGTCACAATAATATGCGTCTTGCGACAGAATAGCCGCCGTATCAACGGGAATCCTATCAACTACTTTATTGACAACGGTTGTTTTCCCCGAACCAGCTCCGCCTGCAATTCCGATTATTAACATATAGTAAATATTTAATTTTTGAAAAATAAAAGACAAAAATACATTTTTTTATAATTATAACAAAATAAAATATTACTTTTGCAAAAATTTTTAGTGTAAAAAATAATAAAAAAATAATAGAGATTATATGAATGATCCAAACAAAAATCAACAGTTAAAGATAGAACTGACAGAAGAAACAGGGCAAGGTATTTATTCCAATTTGGCAGTAATTAGTCATTCGCCAACAGAATTTGTCATTGATTTTATTCGCGTAATGCCGGGCATTCCGAAGGCATCAGTAAAATCAAGAATTATTTTAACTCCCGAGCATGCAAAACGGCTGTTTGTAGCATTAAAAGATAATGTTACACGTTTTGAAAAACAATTTGGAATGATAAAACATGTAGACGAAGGCGGATTTAATCCCATTATGTTCGGCGGACCGGCAGGGCAGGCTTAATTATTTGTAACTATTCAGATTCTTTTATATTTATATTGTTACATTTGTGATAATCAAGTTGTTAGGGATTCACTGATTTGATGGATTCTGTGGGATTTCTTTGGGGTAAGGTCTGAAATAGTTTTGTAGGGGCAAGGCTCGCCCTCGCTTTAGTTTTGTCGATATTTCTTACTTTAAGAAACAATTGTTTCCAACAAAAAAATTATAAGAAAAATCTGACAAATTCACGTATCTCCCAATAATTTTGATGACAATTCCTCTGTTCTATTTTAATACAAAAAAAAGGATAATTTCCATAAAAAGTATTAATTTTGTAAAATAATCAAATAATAAAAATTATGAGAAAACCAATTTTAACAGGTGCAGAATCCTTTGAAAAAATTATCGAAGGAAATTATTTTTACATAGATAAAACATTGTTTATCAAAGAATTGTTAGAAAACAAAGGTGATGTAACGTTGATAACCCGACCGCGCAGGTTTGGGAAAACTCTCAATATGAGCATGTTGCAACATTTTTTTGATATGAACAAGGATGGCAAATCATTATTTGGAGGGCTTAAAATAATGGAGTACAAAGATATAGTAGAAAACCATCTAAATAAATATCCGGTTGTTTCGTTTACATTGAAAAATGTAAATTTTTCTACTTATGAACAATCTATAGAGAAGATAAAATCCATTGTTTCTTCCATTTATCAGGAAAAGTTGTACTTATTCGAACGCAACGGTCTTAACGAGTTTAAAAAGAAAAAGTTTTATAGATATTGTTCGGAAGAGACGACTGAGGCTGAACTTCAAGACGCATTATTGTTTTTGACAGAGTGCCTATATACCTATCACAAAAAACGCGTAATTGTCTTATTAGACGAATACGACAGACCTATTGACAGTGCTTATATGAAGGGTTACTACACTGATATGATAGGATTTATGCGCGGTTTTATGGGTAACGTTTTTAAAACTAATAATTACCTTGAATTTGGCGTTTTGACCGGCGTGCAAAGGATATCAAAAGAGAGTTTGATAAGCGAATTTAACAACCCATTGGTTTGCGGAATTACGGATAAATTATTTGCGTCTTGTTTTGGTTTTACCGAAAATGAAGTTAAAGAAGCCTGTCAGATGTATGGATTAGGCGACAATTTTGAGGAAGTTGAAAAATCGTATAACGGTTACAGATTTGGAGGACAAGCTATATATAATCCATGGAGTATTGTTGGTTTTTTGAAAGAAAACGAGTGTAAAGATTTTTGGGCAAATACGGGCAGTATGGATATTTTGTCGGATATATTCTTCAAAGGCTCGCCTGCATTGAAGGATGATATTGCAGCGTTATTGACCGATAAACCAATCAAAATGAAATATGTAGAACATATAAAATATCCGATTTCGTACAAGAATGATAATATTTTTTGGTCAATGTTGCTAAACGCAGGATATATTAAACCCTGCGCAGGTGCTACTGAAAAAAGATTTTACGCCGAATTGGTAAATCTTGAAGTGAAAAACGTACTTTCTGATTGTATTGAATATTGGTTTGATACTCAAGAAAATCAAACGCCAAAAGTAATCCAACAATTTGTAAACTGCCTGTTAAATGGCGACAAAGAGGGCGTTAGCGAAACCCTCAACAAAGACCTCCTCAACAACCCAAGTTGCCACGACTTTAAAGAAGAAAACAGTTATCACATGTTTATTTTTGGGATATTGCTTGCAGTTTCTGCCGATTATGTTGTTTATTCAAACCCCGAAAGTGGCAAAGGACGGTCAGATTGTTTGATTAAACCAAAGGATAAAGAAAAATATGCCGTAGTAGTAGAATTTAAACATTGTAGGGACGAACTTGTGTTTTCGTCCGATAAAAATGCATCATCGTCCACTAAACCAGCGCGTTCGACTGCAAAAATTAACGAAATCCTGAAAAAAGAGGCACAAATTGGTCTGAAACAAATTGAAGACAAAGTTTATATACACAATTTGAAAAAGGAAGGCTATACCAAAATTTATAAATATGGTATTGCATTTTATAAGAAAACGTGCGTTGTGGAGATGGAAATTAGTGGTTAGTGGTTAGTGATTAGTGGTTAATGATTAGTGGAAAAAAATAAAAATGAAAAATTCGTGAAAATTAGTGTATTTCAATATTTCGGTAAACTCAATAACAATTTCGGTAAACTCAATAACAAATTCGGTAAACTCAATAACTATTTCAATACGTTCAATAACAAACAAATTAGTGGATAAAAATAAAAATTATGAAAAAGCGGATTTTAACAGGTGAAGAGTATTTTGATAAAATTATCGAAGGCAATTATTTCTATATAGATAAAACGCTGTTTATCAAAGAATTGCTTGAAAACAAAGGTACGGTTACATTAATAACTCGACCGCGCAGGTTTGGGAAAACTCTCAATATGAGCATGTTGCAGCATTTTTTTGATATGAACAAGGATGGCAAATCGTTATTTGGAGGGCTTAAAATAATGGAGTACAAAGATATAGTAGAAAACCATCTAAATAAATATCCAGTTGTTTCGTTTACATTGAAAAATGTAAATTTTTCTGCTTATGAACAATCTATAGAGAAGATAAAATCCATTGTTTCTTCCATTTATCAGGAAAAGTTGTACTTATTCGAAAGCAACGGTCTTAACGAGTTTAAAAAGAAAGATTTTTATCGGTATTGTTCAAAAGAGACGACTGAGGCTGAACTTCAAGACGCATTATTGTTTTTGACAGAGTGCCTTTATACCTATCACAAAAAACGCGTAATTGTCTTATTAGACGAATACGACAGACCTATTGACAGTGCTTATATGAAGGGTTACTACACTGATATGATAGGATTTATGCGAGGATTTATGGGTAACGTTTTCAAAACTAATAATTACCTTGAATTTGGTGTTTTGACCGGAGTGCAAAGAATATCCAAAGAGAGTTTGATAAGCGAATTTAACAACCCATTGGTTTGCGGAATTACGGATAAATTATTTGCGTCTTGTTTTGGTTTTACCGAAAATGAAGTTAAAGAAGCCTGTCAGATGTATGGATTAGGCGACAATTTTGAGGAAGTTGAAAAATCGTATAACGGTTACAGATTTGGAGGACAAGCTATATATAATCCATGGAGTATTGTTGGTTTTTTGAAAGAAAACGAGTGTAAAGATTTTTGGGCAAATACGGGCAGTATGGATATTTTGTCGGATATATTCTTCAAAGGCTCGCCTGCATTGAAGGATGATATTGCAGCGTTATTGACCGATAAACCAATCAAAATGAAATATGTAGAACATATAAAATATCCGATTTCGTACAAGAATGATAATATTTTTTGGTCAATGTTACTTAACGCAGGATATATTAAACCCTGCGCAGGTGCTACTGAAAAAAGATTTTACGCCGAATTGGTAAATCTTGAAGTGAAAAACGTACTTTCTGATTGTATTGAATATTGGTTTGACACTCAGGAAAATCAAACGCCAAAAGTAATCCAACAATTCGTAAACTGCCTACTCAACGGCGACAAAGAGGGCGTTAGCGAAACCCTTAACAAAGATCTGCTCAACAACCCAAGTTGTCACGACTTTAAAGAAGAAAACAGTTATCACATGTTTATTTTTGGGATATTGCTAGCAGCTTCTACCGATTACGTTGTTTATTCAAACCCCGAAAGTGGCAAAGGACGGTCAGATTGTTTGATTAAACCAAATGATAAAGAAAAATATGCCGTAGTAGTAGAATTTAAACATTGTAGGGACGAACTTGTGTGTTCGTCCGATAAAAATGCATCATCGTCCACTAAACCAGCGTGTTCGACCGCAACAATTAACGAAATCCTTAAAAAAGAGGCACAAATTGGTCTGAAACAGATTGAAGACAAAGTTTATATCCACACCCTGAAAAAGGAAGGATATAAGAAAATATATAAATATGGTATTGCGTTTTATAAGAAAAATTGTGTTGTGGAGATGGAAATAACGGAATAAATTTAGGTAACAATTATTTTTCTTTCTTTTTTCGAGAAAAATAGACAACGCCAAATTTACGGCATTGTTCTGTTTGTTCTTCCTGTGGTAGATGTTCTAAATTTTGTTTTACTTCGTTCCAGATGTCTGTTATTAATCTGTCCGAATAAAGTCGATTTTCGGTTACTTTTTCCAATAATTTTTGTGTAGTATTTTGCAGATGTTTGTGGGTATAATAGAGTTCGCAAAATTTTTCATATTTTACTTTAACCATTTGTAAGGATGGATTGTAGATTCTTGTTGCACCTGTCAAAATGCGCTCTTCCTCCCCTGAAATAAGTTTTTTGCCCCAAGTGATTAGTTGCTGTTCTGTTGATATAATCGGAGTAGTGGTATCGGTTTCTTGAAGTCCGTAAAATATTCTTACTTCGGGTTTAATTTCCCCTCTTAATATAGAAAAGTTTACTACTTGAAAAAAATGAGATACATACAACCTCGCCGACCGATATTGGACTACAAGTTGTTTGTAAACAGTTGCTTGTCGTTCTTTGTTATGTTTATATTGAAAAATAGTTTGTTCGAAATGAGGAAAAAAAGTTTTAAGGTCTAAAAAAGTTTTTTGTGAAAAAGGCAACTCCATCGGAGTCATTTGAGACCCCGCTGATAATGCTGTTTTCAACGCTTTTATACGCGACAAATCTGTATTAGGAAGACGACGATAAGGCATAATTTTCTATTTTTTTCTTTTTTATTTGAACATAATAACGAAAATTTTTTGTAAAAAGTCTATTTTTTTTTGCAAAAGAAAAAAAATAACTAATTTTGCGCCCTAAAACTAGATATTAGATATTAGATATTAGATATTAGATATTAGAGTTTAGAGTTTAGAGTTTAGAGTTTAGAGTTTAGAGTTTAGAATGAGTGAATGAGTGAATGGGTGAGTGAGTAAGTGAGTGAATGGGTCAGATGGCATTCCGTTAGGAATGCATCGCTTGGTAGAAAAATGAGGAAACTCGGGAGATGAAAAAATTAGTGCTAATTAGTGTATTTCGGTAAACTCAATAACAATTTCAATAAATTCAATAACAAATTAGTGGCTAAAAAAATAGTGGCTTAAATAAAAAAAATTAGTGGTAAACAAAATATAAACATTTATGAAAAATCTGATATTTACTAAAAGCATTCTGTTATTATCTTTTGCTTTTATTCAACAAATTGCTCATTGTGACGATGACAATGGTTTTGATTTTCAAAGAACTGAAACTCAATTTTATGAACTTCTTACCGAAGATACTTCAAAAGCCGATTCCCTCGCAGATGTTCTTATCAACGAACAAAATGACCCTTACCAAATTGGTTTAGGACATTATTACAAAGGCGAAATTGCCTATCATTTGTCTGAATGGACAACTGGTGCCGAACAATACCAAAAATCCATCGATTATTTAAGTAATTTAGATGATAAAAAACGTCTTTCGGCTGCATACAATAATCTTGGCTGTTCCTTCCTCTATTTATCGTTATTCAACAAAGCGTTAGAAGCATTGACGTTATCTTTGGAATATGAATTGAGTGCAGAGGATATTGTAGGTATATCCCAATCATATCAAAACATTGCTTTGGTTTACGACCGACAAAACAATATTGAAAAAGCAATTGAATATAATTTACTTGCCCTTAATTACCTCATAGATACAGAATTCGAGGAAGAGTTGGCGGGAGTTTACAATAATCTTGCCGCTCTTTATTCTGATGAAAGAAATTATGAAGAAGCCGAATTTTACTATATCAAAGCCATTGATATTTACAAACATAACGATAATTCAAACAAGCATGCCAAAGTCTTAAGTAATTTTGGCAACTTGAAAGTAAAACAAGGAAAATATGACGAGGGTAGCGATATTTTAGAACAAGCGCTCGCACTGTTTCGTATTGACAATGATATATTTAGCGAAGCATCTGTTTATGAGATGATTGCAGATATGCACGCCTTTAAAAATAACTACGACCAAGCACTATTTTATAGCAAATTAGCTTACGAAAAAGCTCAAGAAACTGATTCATATTTCCTTAAACTTAGCACACTTTATTCATTATATTTATATTACAGGAAAACAGAGAATTGGAAAGAAGCCTTAGAAAAATTTGAAGTTTACAATTATTTAAAAGATACATTATTGTCTTTTGACCAATCCGCTCACAACGAAATACTTCAAATAGAACTAACTCATACACTCCAAAAAACTGAATTTTTGAATATGCATGCCGAAAAAACTAAACTAAAATTTCAAGCATTGGCAATAATTATTCTGATATTCACATTCTTAATTATTATCTTTTTTTTCCGTTTGCGAAAATTAAAAAAAGATTTGTATTTTGTTAGCCGTGAGCATCATTTAAACAAAAAACGGACAAAATTTTCATTGCAATCGTTTTTGCCCAAACAGAACGTCCAAGCCGAAAAAGTTTTGGAATATTTGCCAATTTTAACAGAATTATTGGAAAAAACTATTGATAGCACCGAAAATATTTTTGTTACTATAAAAAATGAAATCGACTATATTTGCACATTTGTAGCCCTTTGCAAAAATCTTTACAACAAAGAAATAAAATTTCGTTTAGAAACAAATATACCCGAAAATAGGTTAAACAGCATTATTGTTCCTACAATGCTTTTCAAGCCCTCAATCGACCACCTTCTCTTTTGTCCCGACATCGTAAATAAAGAATTAGATTTTAATGTTTCTTTTATGGTTAAAGATAATAAACTCGATATTATTTACGAAGATAGTGCATCTAAGCCTTTTTATAAGAAATATGATAGAGATGGAATTATTTCCGAATCTGAAATTATGCTTATTAAAAAGAGAATGAAACAGATGAGCAAACCCGGTAAAAACTTTATTTTCAAAGGAGTTTTTATTGAAGATGATAAAACTCGTTTCGGTTATTCATTCCCTTTGGTATATTGTTAATTTACAAATACTTACCAATTAAACTTTTTATTTCCGAAGAAAATTCTAACTGTCAGTGAAAATAATAGCATAAAAATATTTACCTTTATTTAGTTTATATAGATTGTTTAAATTTATTATTACATTAATATTATGAAGAAGTTTCTGAAAATCTTTTTTATTTCATTAGCGGCATTAATATTGCTGCTTTTGGTTACACCTTTTTTGTTCAAAAACAAAATAATGGAGTTTGCAAAAAAGGAAATTAACAACATGTTGACGGCTGAAGTTGACTTTTCTAACCTTAGGCTGTCGTTTATACGTAATTTTCCAAACGCTTACGTGGCATTGGAAGATTTAACCGTTGTTGGCACTGGCGATTTTGAAGGTGATACTTTAGTTGCCTTCGATAAATTCAGCGTTACTGTTGATATCAAAAGTGTTATCGGTCTTTCTAATATCCAAGTTAAAGCGATAATTTTAGATAGACCTCATCTTTATGCCCACGTGCTCAAAGATGGTCGTCCCAATTGGGATATTATGAAACCCTCAGACGAGGAAACTCCCGAAGAGGAAGAAGAACTACCCGACGACAGCGAATTTGCCGGCGAATTTAATGTTGCACTCAAAAAATTCGAAATTAAAGACGCTAAAATTGTTTATTTCGACGAACCCGGAAACATGAAAGCCTCTCTCGACGGATTTAATTTTTTGCTCAAAGGGGATATGTCCTTAGAAAGAACGATACTTGATATTAAAACAGGTATCAACGAATTAGACTTTTGGATGGATGGTATTAGGATGCTAAAAAAGGCTGAAATTCAGTTCGATTCTGAAATCGATGCAGACCTTACTAATATGGCATTCGCTTTTAAAGAAAACATGTTCAGGATTAATGATATTGTCCTGAAATTTGATGGCGAAGTAAAAATGCCCGAAGAAGACATCGATGTAGACATTACATTTGCTACCGACAAAACTGATTTCAAAAGCCTGCTTTCTTTGATACCCGCTATCTACATGCAAGATTTTGAAGCGGTTCAAACCGCAGGTAGTTTAGAATTAAATGGTTCTGCACAAGGTACCCTGAACGACAAACAAACGCCAAGCGCAAAGATTAATTTAGCAGTTAATAACGCAATGTTCAAATATCCTGACCTGCCCAAATCTGTCGAAAATATTAATATTGCTGTTAAAGTTGCATACGACGGAGTAGTGTTTGACAGGACTACTGTTGACGTTGATAACTTTTCGTTCACAATGGCGGGTAATCCGTTCAAAATGGATTTACATGTCAAAACACCCGATAGCGATATGCAAATTGCCGCTAATTTTGACGGAAAAATTGATTTTAACTCAATGGCGGACATTATTCCTTTGGATGATACCAAATTGCTCGGCTTGTTAGAGTGCGACCTTTCACTTGCAGGACGTATGTCTACATTAGAAAATGAGCAATATGAAGATTTTAAAGCGGATGGTTTAATTAAATTGTCAAATTTTCTTTTTGAGAGTCCTGATTTTCCTCAAGGAGTTACTATTTCACAGACTCACTTAGAATTTTCACCTAAAATTGTGAGCCTCAAAGCATTTGACGCAGTCATTGGACGTACTGATATTTCCATGAACGGTTCATTAGAGAATTTTATTCCTTTCGTATTTAAAGAAGAAACCGTAAAAGGAAGACTTGCACTTAATTCCAAAAGAATCGACCTCAACGAATTTATGTCTGACGAAGAAACTCCTGTCGAAGAATCAGCCGAAGATGTTCCCATGTCAATTATTGAAATTCCTAAAAATGTCGATTTTACATTGACAGCGAATCTCGAAACGATTATTTTTGACAAATTGAATATTTCGAATACAAAAGGCGAAATCATTGTGAGAGACGGCGCAGTTAATATGCAGCGACTTGCCATGAACCTTTTAGATGGAAGCTTAGTGGTTAGCGGACAATACAACACCTCTGACATTAATAAACCTTTTATTGATTTAGATTTAGATGTTTCTAAATTTAATATTCCAACAACGTTATCCTCTTTTTCAATGTTGGAAACATTCTTCCCCGAACCTAAAGATTACAAAGGGAACGTTTCTGCAAAATTTAAACTTAATAGTTTGTTAGATAGCGAATTTAGCCCTGTAATGACCTCTGTTTATGCAAAAGGAAGACTCCAAACACAAAATTTAGAAGTTCATAACTCGAAACTATTCGTTACAATGGCTGATATGCTGAAAAACGAAAAATTGCGAGTAGTTAGACCAAATGATATGAACATCGGTTTTGAACTTGTTGATGGACGCATGAACGTTGAGCCTTTTGAAATGAAAATTGACCAAGCAAAAATAGGTTTTTCTGGCGACCAAGGCATCGATATGACCATGAACTACAATTTAAAAATTTCTGTTCCTAAATCGGCTGTTGGTGCGGGTGCTGACCTACTTAACAAAATACCCGGCGGAACAAGTATTAACGAATTGATAATGAACGGACACATCGGTGGAACTGTTACAAATCCGGATGTCAAAATTAATTTTGGAGACATGGGTGATGTTCTTAAAGACGCAATTAAAGAAGTTATTACCGAAAAAGTAGAAGAAATAAAAGGAAAGGTAACTGACGAAATTAATGCTCAGATAGAAAAAATTCTTGCCGAGGCAAACAAACAGGCTGAAAATATACGTAATACCGCAAAACAGGCTGCAGATAAAGTTCGCCAAGAAAGTGAAACAGCAGCCAAAAAAGCAATTAGCGAAGCAAACGCTGCCGCCGACAAGATAGAGAAAGAGGCAAAAAATCCTTTGGAAAAAGCCGCTAAAAAAGCCGCCGCAGACGAAGCACGCAAAAAAGGTGAAGATTTAGCCAAAAAACTTAGAAGCGAAGGCGAATCAAAAGCAAAAGGAATCGAAGCCGAAGGCGACAAAAACGCAAAAGCAGTTATGGACAATGCCAACAAACAGGCAGATGCACTAAGACAATAGGTGGAATAATAAATACGCAAAAGTGCGTATATTTATGAGTTAGAGGCAATGCGGGGAGAGAGTGTTGAGAAGGCAGTATGTTTTGAGTAGAAAGAACAGCCCGAAAAAGAAGTAAATAAATTGAAAGTATTAAAAATCAAATAAAAACCTTGTCACTGTATAGGTCAAGTGCATAAACGATATGAAAAAGATCATGTTTTATGTGGTGATGTTAGCCGCCGAACGAAAGAGCAAAACCTGCAGAAATCTGTCAAATCTGCGTTATCTGCGTGCCAAAAAGTCAGTAATCATATTGGTATTAACGGCTATGGCAGCCGCTGGAAATGTGATGGGACAGCGTAGTTTGACAGTCGATTGTAGTCCCTCGTCGGGAAATGGATATACCGGCAGAGCCACCATAAGTGTTTGGTTGGACGAGAATCCTATTACGGTCTTTCCGTATACATACTTTTCAATACGGGCAGGTGTTTCATCATCTATCAGTAATGTATCTTATGTTTATGGTGGCAGGTCTTATACTTCTGCCGAAATTCCGAGCATAGGCAGCCCTCGTCCGTATCAAATGACTTGCGAAGTAGGCGTTAGTTACGGAAACAGTTCTGTAATATGGAAGCGAGTAGGTTTATCAGCCGTGCCAAGCGACGATGCCAGAGTAAACCTTTCGCAGTTAGGAATAGCGCTTCCGGCAGTAACCCCGCATCCGCCGGGTTTCAGTACGCCTGAAAATCAGGCGCAATGGGAACAACAGCGATTAGAACACGGAAGAACAGCCGACGCCCACAGGACTGCATACCGCAGTGCGTTAAACAGTATCAACGTTCAGGTAAGAAATTGCAATTGCGCTAATGATACGCGGGTTGATATGGACATCAGAAATAAATTGTCTGAAACGGAAGAAACTCCCACGCAGCAGGTCGGCGCCCAAACAGAGACTACATCAGAAAGGACGCTTTACAGTCCCAGCGCAGCGGGTACCCGTCAGTTGAGCGAAGGCGAAAGGGTTGTGCAGCAA
>WRMI01000008.1 GCA_009777175.1 Marinilabiliaceae bacterium | reverse complement strand
TTAAGATATTTTTTCGGATACGAGTTATTAGAAAATGGGACGACAGGAACTAAGCAATACAAGAAATATTGGTATAATGGCTCACATTGATGCCGGTAAAACAACAACTACTGAACGTATTTTGTTTTATACAGGCATCACACATAAAATGGGCGAAGTGCACGACGGCGCAGCAACTATGGACTGGATGGAACAAGAACAGGAAAGAGGTATTACTATAACGTCCGCCACAATTACGACACACTGGAAATACGAAGCCCAAGACTATAATATTAATATTATCGACACTCCCGGACACGTTGACTTTACAGTTGAAGTTGAACGGTCGTTGAGAGTGTTAGATGGTGCCGTTGCGTTATTTTGTTCGGTTGGAGGAGTAGAACCACAATCTGAAACCGTTTGGCGACAGGCAAACAAATATTGTGTGCCAAGAATAGGTTTCGTAAACAAAATGGACAGACCCGGCGCAAACTTCTTTAGTGTTGTAAACCAAATTAAAGATATTTTGGGCGCAAAACCAGTTCCACTTGCAATACCAATTGGAGCCGAAGAAACTTTTAAAGGAATTGTCGACCTTATCGACAACAAGGCAATAATATGGTACGACGATGACATTTTAGGTTCAAGATTCGAATGTGTCGAAATCCCCGATGATCTAAAAGAAGAAGCCGACGAATGGAGAGGAAAACTAATAGAAACAGTTGCAGAATATGACGATAAAATTTTAGAAAAATTCTTTAACGACCAAAATTCAATCACAAAAGAAGAACTTTTGTCAGCCATACGAAAAGCAACAATAGCATTAGAAATAGTACCCGTAATTTGCGGTGCATCGTTCAAAAATAAAGGAATACAGCATCTTTTAGATTCAATAATAAGATTTCTACCTTCACCGCTTGACGTGCCGAGCGTTATAGGAATAAATCCATATACCGACAAAGAAGAAGCCCGTCCTGCCGACGAAAATGCACCGTTTACGGCATTAGCATTTAAAATTGCAACCGACCCATTTGTTGGACGTTTAGCATTTATGAGAGTTTATTCGGGAAAACTTAATTCAGGTTCATACGTATGGAACGCAAGAACAGGGAAAAAAGAGCGAATTTCACGTTTATTCCAAATGAAATCGAATAAACAACTACCTTTTGAAATTATTTATGCAGGAGATATTTGTGCAGGAGTGGGTTTTAAAGACATAAAAACGGGTGACACACTTTGCGACGACAAACATCCAATAATTTTGGAATCAATGAACTTCCCCGAACCTGTTATTGGAATATCAGTAGAACCAAAAAGCCAGAGTGACATTGAAAAATTGGCTATAGGACTGTCAAAATTAGCCGAAGAAGACCCAACATTTAAAGTAGATATAGATAAAGACAGCGGGCAAACAATTATCAGCGGTATGGGTGAATTGCACTTAGAAATAATTGTTGACCGATTAAGACGAGAATTTAGGGTTGAAAGCAATCAAGGACGTCCGCAAGTTACATATAAAGAGGCAATTACGCAGACTGTTGAAATCCGAGAACTATTTAAAAAGCAAACAGGAGGTAGAGGAAAATATGCCGACATAATAGTTCGTGTTTCACCTGCCGACCCCGAAATTACGGGACTACAATTTGTAAATCTTGTAAAGGGCGGAAATATACCAACAACATATATTCCGTCAATACAAAAAGGTTTTGAACTTGCAATGCAAAATGGTGTTCTTGCAGGATACAGAGTAGAAAACCTAAAAGTAGAACTACTTGACGGCACATATCACGATGTTGATTCAGACCAATTATCATTTGAAATTTGCGCGCGGCACGCATTTAAGTCGGCTTGTCAAAAAGCAAAACCAATACTATTAGAACCAATAATGAAAGTTGAAGTTGTAACCCCCGAAGAGTATATGGGCGATATTATTGGCGATTTAAACAGAAGGCGCGGGCAAATAGAAGGTATGGAATCAAAGATGGGCGCACGCGCTATCAAAGCAAAAGTGCCATTAGCCGAAATGTTTGGTTATGTAACTGCATTACGTACTTTTTCGTCGGGTAGAGCAACCTCTTCTATGGAGTTTTCACAATTTGCAGAAGTTCCCACGGCAATTGCTATTCAAGTGCTTACAGAAGTGGGAGGAAAGGTTGAAATGTTAGTGAATGGGTGAATGGGTGAATGAGTGAATGAGTGAATGGGTGAATGAGTGAATGGGTGAATGAGTGAATGGGTGAATGAGTGAATGGGTGAATGAGTGAATGAGTAACATTATCCCTTATTTTTATGAGTTCCCTTAGTAGAAATGCGAGACTCCGTAGGAGTCAAATATTTACAGAAAATAGTATTCAGAAAAAGGTCATTTTTTTATGTTTTTAGTTATTATTTCCATTGCTAAATCTCTATTTTCGCAACTTACAACTCATATTACTTCTTATGCTTTACTATCATTATTACAGGATTATCTTCCACTTTCAAACTTGCTGCGATTTCTTTTAATTTGCCTTTTAATTGGCTCACCTGAAAAAGTTGAGGCTTTGTATTTTTATCAAAAAAATATTTTACTTTTGTATCTAAAACAAACCTAAAAATTAATTACTTTTAAATTATGGAATCGAAAATTCAATATTCAGATTTAATAAAATACATTTTACCTGAAGAAATATTTACATATTTTAGTTTGAGTAAAATAGAAGAAGAGGTTGATGGTCTTCATTTGTATTTTGATGAATTAAATATTTTGCCTAATGAATATCAGGGAGAAGATATGAAGTCAAAAGGCTTTCATCAAGAGAGCAAAATAAAAGATTTTCCATTGCGCGATAAGCCGTCTTATCTTCATGTAAGGCGTCGTAGATGGTTGAATAAAAGTACAGGTATCATTGTCAGTCGAGATTGGCAATTAGTTGCAGAAGGAACGCATTACACACAGGGTTTTGCGACTTTTTTAAAAGAATTTGCTAGATACTTACCCAATAGCGTCCAATTCACTTGAAATGATTTATGGTCATATAGACGGGGAACAATTAGGACGTCAATACAAAGAACATTTGAGTGATTTTAATGAATGGGAAGCCAAGCCACACGCACAAGAATGGTTAGTTTTTCCTGAAAATATCGGTGAATATTTGAGTATTGATGAGACAAGCGTTTCATGCGGAGAACTCTATACGATTGTTACAAATAAGTCTGCGCACGGCGGCAAAGGCACAATTGTTGCAATTGTTTCAGATACAGAATCCTCTGTTGTAATTGAAGCGTTGGAACGAATACCAGGGGAACTTCGCGCAAAAGTAAAAGAAATAACACTTGATATGTCCAATTCAATGCGTAAGATAGTACGTGTTTGTTTTCCACAAGCAAGTCGTGTTATTGACCGCTTTCATGTTCAAAAATTAGCATACGACGCCATTCAAGAAATGCGTATCGCTCACAGGTGGGATGCAATAAATGACGAAACAAACGCAATGGAAGAAGCCAAACTGTCAGGAAGAAAATACCTCCCAAAAGTATTTAAAAATGGAGATTCTAAAAAACAGTTACTAGCAAGAAGCCGCTATCTTTTGTTCAAATCCGCTGATAAATGGACTGAGAAACAAAAACTAAGAGCTAAAATACTTTTTGAACTATATCCCGACATCAAAAAAGCATACGGGCTAGCACATTCATTACGAATGATATTCTCAAAAAACAGCATTAAAGATGCGGCACGGTTGAGCCTTGCAAGATGGTACAATGATGTTGCTGATTCTGAATTTAAATCTTTCAATACTATCGCGGCTACTATTTATGAACACTATGAAGAAATACTGAACTTTTTTATTAATAGATCTACAAATGCTTCCGCTGAATCATTCAACGCCAAAATAAAAGAGTTCAGAGCAAATTTAAGAGGAGTAATCGATATTAACTTTTTTTTGTATAGATTAACTAAAATTTACGCTTAATATTTTTTTTGATGGGGGGTGTCCTCAACTTTTTCAGGTGACCCTAATTAATTGAAAGGCTTTCTCAAATGTGAGAAAGCCTTTTTTATATTCTTTTTTAGAGTATATTATATATTTTATTTTTCAATTATTTCTACCTCCTCCTCACTCAACCCATACAACCCATAAACCAACCTATCAAGAGTTTCATAATCTTTGTTTTCTAATAAGGTTTCCATTTGATGTTCTATTTCGGGTGTTGGCAAAAGAATAGGCAGTTTTATTAAAGCATGTTTATTGTATTGATACCCGACTGTTCCCAATTCAATGCTTGAAAATATTTTCTTATAAGCGAATTCAAACAATTTTGATGACAGCGTTGCCTGTATATATTTAGCGTTTTCTGAAATTAGCATAAAACAGGTTTTTTCAATAAAAATTGTACCATCGATAAAAGCGAAATTAGCAGAATGGGTTGTTTCAGGATATACTATTTTCTTTTTATTTAATAGATCCATCATAAAATCACTTGGGCTTGCCTGTAATTCATACCATTTATTAGTTCCTGTTTTTTTACTTAATTCATTTTTATAGTTTGATAAATGTTCATACACTGATTCATACTTATTTATATCAATGTTTTTTCTACAAACAATCAAATACAAACCTGCCCATTCATAACTATATTTTTTTATATCTCTTCCTCTTAATATTGGTTTAATAATTTCATTACTTTTTGGGTCTTTCATAATTAACTCTCTTCTTTTTTCTTCATTAATTATGAATGCTTTATTATACCCAGTGGTTATACCGCGATAAATATTGATATCCCAGTCTTTTAATGGAACTCCCTCGGCTTCTATTTTGGATTTTATGCTTTGTTCAATGGGACTTAATATTAACCAACGTACGCCATTAAAAACAGAACTTCTTGCGTTTTTATCAACATAATCTTTTAAATTTTTCATAGCCTCTTTTTTAACTTTGCAGGCTTTCGTTTGTTGACGGTTTTCAGTTTTTTGATACATTAAAACATTTACGTCAACGGTTGCTTCGTCAAACACTTTCACACCTACAAAATCAATAAGTAGTTCGGGATTTGTTTTTTCGTAGAAAAATTTTCTAATTTTATCACCATATCCTGCCCGCATCCATTTATTTGATGTAACAAAACATAACCTGCCTTTTGGTGTCAAAAGTTGATATCCACGTTCATAAAAGAGGCAATAAATATCACCCGTACGTTCAAAAACTTGATAATTTTGGTTTTTAAATCTATCAGAAATAGTGCCCATTGATTGTAACTGAATATACGGGGGATTACCCATCACCACATCAAAACCCATAAAATTGCCGTCATCATCAAGCACTTCGGGGAATTCAAAGCGCCACTCAAAGCAGCCTCGTTTTTTTTCGTTGTAAATTGTTTCATATTTGAGCACTTTTTCAGTTAGTTCGGTTGTTTGTGCCTCCCATATTTCTGTATCTGTCTGATAATAATTGAAACTTCGTCTGTGAGTTGCTAATTCATCGTTTGCTTTTTCAAGGTTTTGGAAGTCGAGGTCTTTTGAATTTGGTATTTGATAAAAATTCTCTTTTTCGGTTTCAATGCCTCTAACTAATTGACGTTTTGCTTCTTTGTGGTCAGTGCTTTTATACATTTCAACCAATTCTTTATATTTTTTTGTTCCTCGACTAACTCTTTGTGCCAAACTTGGTACGTCAGCATATTTATCATCTAAACTAAAACGACTTAAAAGCGAATTACCGCATTTTATGTTTATATCTATGTTTGGCAGTGTTTTTAAATTCCTCGGTTCAGGGTTCACGGTAGAGGGTAGACGGTTCACGGTACTCGGTTCACGGTGTTCCATACCCTGTACCCCATCCCCTGTACCCTGTACCCCATCCCCCATACCCTGTACCCCATCCCCTATATTCTGCACCCCATCCCCTATATCCTGTACATAATATGCATGTTTTAATAATTCTATCCACAATCGTAATTGGCAAATTTTCACAGAGTTAGGGTTAATATCTACTCCAAATAAGCAATTTTCAATAATTTTTTGTTTTTCGTTAAAAAATGTTTCTTGTATTCTTTGGCTTTCGGGTATTTTGGGGTTATAGATAAAATAATTATCTTCGTCAACTTTTACAATCAATTCGTCATTTTCTACTGTAACTATACAATCTCTCAACCTTTTATGGTTTTCGTCTGTAAGAATGCCGAGTTGATATTTAATAAAAATCATTTCATTTAATGCAGAAACCAAAAAATGTCCAGAACCAACGGCAGGGTCGCAAATTCGTATTGAATTAAAAATATTGTTTGCTTCGATAATATCTTCTCTGTTAAGTCCTATATGATTATGCAAATCCTCTATTGTATTGCAATTCCACCCTTTTCTTTGGTTAAATTTTTCAACAACTGTACGGCTAATTGCTTCACGACACATATACATTGTAATTGAGGATGGCGTGAAGAAAGAGCCATCTTTATAACCGTTTATTTTTTCAAAAATAAGCCCCAAAACTGATGCGTTAATTAATTTGTTTGGATTTTCTTCTTCATTTTGTAACCCACTGAAATTATATGAGTTTAAAAATTGCAGTAAATAATGCAATGTATCTTTTGCTCTTTTTGTTAAAACGCTTTTTGTAAAAAGAGGAAGTGGTACATTATTTGGTAATCTGCTTATATTCAATATTTTTTCTAACTCTGTTTCTTCAAAAAGAGAACTATTTAGATATGGTACGTTTTTAAATTCATCCAAATATGCGGGTCTGTTTTCGTGTGTTTGTGCTAAAACTTGAAAAAATAAGGTGTTTACTTTAGTGAAAACATTTATTTTTTCGTGTGTAAGGAAATCTATTTTGCTTATTTCGCTATCATCTGGTAGGGTAGGGGACTTTTGTAATTGCGCCTCTAAAAGTTTGAGGAACAAAATTCTGTTAATCCACGTAATTACCAATGTAAGTGCAATATTAAACAGTTGTTCTTGTGTATTATCGCCATAACTGTTTAATTCCTCAACTTGCGATAAATCAAGTGTTTGAAGTTGTGCAATTGTAAGTTCTAACAAAGAGCCTACATTTCTATCTTTTGTCTTACGTTCAATTTTGATTTTTCCATCGGTTTTTGTTTCTGTAAGTCCGAGAATATGCAGTAGTTCATTGTAAAAGTCGGTATTTAATTTGTTTGCATCGGGAATAATGTCTCTTTTCAGTAGATGTACGGGTGAAAAAAATTTGTATAGGGCAATAAAGTCTTCGTTATCGATGTCTAAATCTTTGTAGTCGCGAATATCGAAATGAACGAAAGGGAGACCTCTTCCTTCATTGCGGGCTCGCCCCGCAACCTCCTCAACATTGCTGGGGGATTGCGGGTCAAGCCCGCAATGACGTAACCATTCTGGTGCAATTTCATCATAAAAATATTGAGTTCTGTCCCCTTCAAGTTGTCGGTTACTATATTGTTGAAACACTTCTTTAAACTTTGCATTACAATAAAAAATTTCATAAAAATCTTTTGCATCAAATACAAACCATTCATATAAATTGGTAATTATCAGATGTCTAAGCGATTTATTTTTGTTAATTGTGCGTTCCGACATATAATATAGGAGTAATTCGTGGAACGCTTTTTTGTTGATATTATCTTTTGTAGGCATATCAACTAGGTTTGCGCTTGGTCGTTTAATTTCATGGATAACTTCAGGAGTGGTTTTTTCTTTCTGTTTTATTGCAAGGTCTGCTCGGATTTTATTAATTGTATCGTTGTAAACATTAATATCATAATCATCTCTATAATAAATATTTAACATAAATGTTCTCAAGAGATTTTTATTAAACTCTTCCGTTTCGTTTTCATCGATTTTTTGCAAAAGCAGTATCAACTCTTTTTTGAAGTTTTCGATATTTTCCTTGTTAGGTGTTTGTTTCAGGAATGCGGGATTAATCGCTTGATTGGGAGTTTTAATATTGTATAACATAAATTATTATTTTGGAATTATTTTGCAAAAATAGAAAAAATTTATGGAATTCTATGGGTGTATTATGAAAAAATTTCATTTATCATTGTTCCTTTTTTATTATTTTGGGGTGCAAAGATAGTTGTTAAATAGCGAAAACGCCGCACATGTGATTTTTTTTGTTGATGAAACAAATTCAAACCTGAGCCCACTTAGAAAAATTTTCTCTACTCTACCGCAAAGTAAACAAAATAAACTGTAAAGAGCATTTTAATGTGCTTGGTTTGGTAAAAGTGCCGTTTGAAGTTAAAAATCAATGGTTTAATGGCAGATGTGAAATAACAACTTATAAATTAGACGAATTAATCGGCACAAAACTTCGTGCATTGTATCAACGGTAAAAGGGCGTGATTTGTTCGACTTACAAAAAGCATTGGAGAATCCATACTTGAATACGGACAATGTGATTAAATGCCATCACAAGTACATTTCATTTTCTGACGGCGAATCGCCATCGCAAACTGTATATTTGCCAAATATCGACGAAAAAATAAAAGAAGAAATCTTTTTGACAGATACGCAAACATTACTTCGTCTGTATTTGACTTTCAGCGCACAAACGGCTTACGAAGTTGTGAAAAAAGAATTGATTGAGAAAATATGAACAGATGGGCTACGGCTAACGAAGCGATTTAGCGCAAGAGGTGGTGTAGTCCGCATAAAGTTTTGTGGGATTTTGGGAGTTTTACTGCCCCGCACAAAAAGTGTTCAACCACTGCCTGCGCCAAGCCTCCAAAACGTGACTTGATTGTTAATAATCTTGTTATTTATTTAGCCGACTTCTATATCCGATTTTTTTATCGACAGGAAAATACGTTTCAAGTCATCCCAAAATTTCTCATATATATTTATCATTCTGGTAGTTATATCTCTAAAAATGATTTTTGACTTCTTCTTTTTCATCTAAAATGTCAGTACTGGCGTTTTAGTGATGCACTTTTTTGAACGTAATATGCGTTATTATTTTCATGTTTATGTCCTCAATTTCCAACATATCGTGCAAACTCAAACAAGTTTTGTGATAAATTGCGTAAAAAACATACCCGATATGATAACCAGCCAATTCATTGCTATTTGTCTCAATTTTATCAGCATAATTTGTTGAAAAGTCGAAAAATGGCGACGAAATATCCACATTATTTTCAAAATCTAACTCCAAAGTGAAAGATAGCCCCTTGTCTTCATAAGTTCCAAGTGAGAATACGACAGATAATTCGCAGTTTCAAAATCTATTCCTGCAAAATTTTGGGATAGATCCATTCCTAACAGAACGCAAATGAACTGTTAAACAACTGCCAACTGAAAACTGTCAACTGTCGACTGTCAACTGAAAACTAACATCTGAAAACTGATAACTGAAAACTGAAATCTACCTCTTTTTCTTCCTTATTTCGCCAAGCCAATCCATGGATTTTTTGAACAAGTCGTAATAGAGAACTACGTACATAATGATTGTGAGTATCCAAACTATTGTAATATTGAACCATAAAGTTTCAAATTTGAAACCCGCAAAATGTTTTTCAGGTGCAAAAAAGTGCGTTCTGAATGCAAGTTTATTTTTTGGTTCGGGTATTTGATAAATTGGATCAACAACTTGTACTAAATGATTTCCTTGTCGCAGTATTTTGTTTTTGTCCAACTCTTTACGCACAAAACGAGAAACCATTTCGTTGAAATAATCATCTTTTATACTATTAAAAAGAGTTGCATCCCTGTCAAGATTTGTAGTTAGCCAACGATCTTTTGCAGAGTTTGCTTTGTTAAACTCCGTTCTGTAATGATCTAATAGTTCATCAAGGTATTTCAGTGATTTTTGAATAATTTCGTCATTAAACAGTTCGGGTTTGATATCAGCAATAAAATCAATTTTAATTTCGGGAACACGTTTCTGTTCTTTTGAAAATTCGTTTCTTAACAGTTCCAAATCATTTTTGTAAGAGCGTTTGTTATCGGGTTCTAATTTGGCAATAATATCTCTCAATTCGGGGATATAATAGACCTGTTTAAAATCACTCTTACTTTCAGCCATTTCAACGTCAAAAATATTCTTTTTGAACTTGTTAAACTTATATTGGTCAACAACTAAACCTTCGTAAATATATCTTGATGGCATAATTTCAGCTACTGCGGGAACTTTGTCGATACTCGTAAAATCTTTATTCAATTTGTCAAAAGTGAACATTGCGCCACCGAGTATCATTTGCGGAATCATAACTAAAGGTATAAAGATATAGATTGTTGCCACAGAATTGAACGATGCCGACAAAATAAGTCCGAGCATATTTGCTGATGCCGCTATCGTAAAGAGTGCTATCCAAAATTTAAAATACATATCTTTTACTTCTAAAATTGAATTTCCTATCGCAACGAACATTGCCATTTGTATAGCCGAAATAGTAAAAAGAATCAATATTTTAGAACATAAATATCCAGACCTGCTCAAATTCAGGAACGCCTCTCGTTTGAGAATTTTTGCATCTTTAAATATCTCTTCGGCACTGACTATCAGTCCTAAAAAGAGCGCAACGATTGCTGACATAAAAATATATGGTGGAATATTTTCGTTTTCCCTAAAAATATAGATATTAGACGTAGGGTCTGATATATAACGTATTATAAGTGTTAAAATAAGTCCAAGTAGAGGTGCTTCAATTAGATTCAGTATAATATATTGAGTATTACTAATTTTAGCGCGAATATCTCTGATTGTGTAAATCCAAAATTGACCGAACCAGCTTGGTATATTCAAATTTCGGGGAGTTGGAGTTGTTGCGGTTTCAACTTTCGGAATTGGTTGCAGTTCGTTAAAATGGTTATTCCATTCCTCTGGCGTTGTTTTTCGCTTGTTGGTATAATTTCCATACTCGTCTATTACATTGGAATCTATGATATTGAATATCATTTCGGGATTCAGGTTGCCACAATTAGGACATTCGCCTTGGTCGCTATTTATTTGAGCATCAAGTTGTTTGAAATATATTAACGATTCACTTGGATTTCCGTAGTAAACAGGGTATCCGCCAGTGTCTAAAATATACATTTTATCGAACATCTTGTAAATATCCGATGAAGGCTGGTGAATAACCACAAAAATCAGTTTTCCTTTTAAAGCAAGTTCACTTAATAAGTTCATAACGTTTTCAGAATCTCTTGATGACAAACCGGATGTTGGTTCATCAACAAACAATACTGATGGTTGTCGAATTAGTTCTAATGCAATATTTAAACGTTTTCGTTGACCGCCGCTAATTGTTTTGTTCAAAGGCGAGCCTACTTTGAGATTTCTTCTTTCAAAAAGTCCGAGACTTTGAAGGGTTTCGTTCACAAGATTTGTCAGGTCGTCATCGCTTTTATCTTTAAAACATAATTTTGCGTTATAAAAAAGATTTTCAAAGACTGTAAGTTCTTCGATAAGAAGGTCATCTTGAGGTATTAATCCAATGACACCGTTAAGTTTGTCGTCTTTATGGATATGCATATTGATACCGTTAATCAACACTTCTCCTTCTGTTGGAGTTTCAAGTCCAGCCAAAACGTTCAGTAGTGTAGTTTTTCCAGCACCCGAAGCACCCATAACCCCTATAAGTCGTCCCTGCTCTTCGGAAATATTTATATTCCTAAGTCCGAGGTCGCCAGATTTAAACTTAAACCAGACATTTTTAACTTCATAAGTAATACGGGCTGAGTCAGTATCTGACAAAAAACGGCTAACCACGTCAGTGTAATAAATAGGTTTTCCTTTTGGTAGCCTAACAAAACTGCCTTTTGGAAAAATATAAACATTCTTATTATTAACGAGGAATCCATTTAAGAAAATTTCTTGGTCGCCCGCACTAACATTTCGCATAAAATATAGTTCGGCGCTTTTTACGTTAAGAACTATCACTGAGCCGTTTAAACCGTAAGTTTTAATATGTTTAAATGTACTATTTTCGTGGTCGATGTCGTCGGCGATAAGTATTTCGGGGAAATTTAACTTTTCACTACTATCATGCAGAACAAAAGCTTCGATAGCAATAATTTCGTTCTTAGGAATTTTGAAAACATCGGCAACGGTATTAATAATTGCCATCCGCTGGTCTGTCAGTTTCATGTCAGAACTAACGAGTTCGTAGAGACGTACTAAAACTACAACTTTTTGTTCTCGGTTCAGCTGTTTGTTAATTTTTTTGCATATTCCGAGTATTCTGACCGAATCTTTCATTGATGTAAGTTGCACTTTTCCTTCTTTTTCGTCTCCTTTGTTTTCTGAAAGTCGTTTTTCTTCATCTGAATAGTTCAAGAATAGAGAAAAATATTCTTCTACTGCTTCAGAATTTAGTTGTTGTTTAAGGAATGTGCGGACATATTCAGTTTCATTTTGTCCTACTCCTCCGTCTTGTTTGGTAATAAGTCCAAACAACTGCATTAAGGCTTTTAAAATTTCTTCACTCATTTGTAAACACTTTTATTTTCTTATTGTGGTTTTCAATTTTCTAACAACTTTTTTCAAAAATGGCGGCGCAAAAGTAGATAAAATTTTTGAATTTCAAGTGTATTTTATAAAAATAGTAAAAAAAGATTTTTCTTAACGACTTGATTATATTTAGGGAGTTTTTTGAATATAAGGGTTTTGTGCAATATTATTTTTTAAGGTATTTGTTGTTGAATACTATAAATATTTGAAATTTAGAAACAATAAAACAGGGATTTCAATTTTCCAAAAGTTAAATGCGTTATATACATAATATCAAATAATTACCAAAATGAATAAAAGAAATCTGAATGGTGTTTGTGCCAAGTCAGGGGTTCTGAGATTGGCAGACATTTAAAATTGTCCAACATTTTTCTTTTGATGAAAAAAAGCCGCCCCAAAATGAGACGGCTTTCCTATATAAATCCCTATTTAATTAATAACTAATTCTTTCTACTTGCGCCGCCGAATAGTTTAATCTGAGTGCTTGTGCTTTACGGCAGGCTTGCTTAACATCTGTAATAATACCCATTGGGCAGTTAGCGTCTCCTTTGAGCGAAATTGTCATTTGGGGACGCTGGTCTTCTTTCATTTGCTCACGCTGTTGGACAATATAGTTTTGTATATCATCAACTTCAGCGAAAGCATCGTTTAATTGCAAACGCGGTTCTGTACCATATTTTGCTTGATACTGTCTCTGTGGAATACCAACGTAAATGTATGTAACCAGTGACTTTTTTTCAAGTTTTGTAACTTCTGTAGCCACAGGTTTTCTATTTTCAATCATCAAATCAGATGTTTTCAGGGTCGTTGTAACCATGAAAAAGAAAATAAGCATAAAAATAATGTCGGGCAAAGAAGCCGTAGCAATTTCGGGTACTTCTCTTTTGTCGTCTTTTCTGAATTTTGCCATGATAAATTATTTTTTAATGTTACGTGGTTCGGCTTCTGAAATCCTTTGTGGATAAATTACGCGTATTGCCTTCTGCTGATCTTCATCTAAATCTTCGTAAGATTTTTTGAACTTTTTTCTTGCCGCTTCGTTTCTAAGTTCGTTTATTGCAGCTTGAAGTTCGTTTTGAACGGTCAAATATGTTTGATACTGCGTTCCTCTGTCGGTTTGTAATGAAATAACAGCATGTTTAGTTATTGGAATAACGCCAAAATATTCTACTTCGGTGTCAACTAATTCGGGAAGTTCTTCGGAATTATAAGGATTCGTTAGGAATTCTTTGGTTAATTCTTTTAATTGGCTTAAATGAATTGGACCTTTTACTGAAACTTCGTTTCGGAAGTTGATAAATACGGGAAAAACATTTCGCGCTTTCACAACAATTTGGTCATCTTGCTGGTCTTCAATAATTGGGGGCAGCATCCTTGCAATACCTTTATCTGTATCCATTGTAGTAGCAATAAGGAAGAATATCAGCATAAGGAATGCTATATCTGCCAGCGATGCTGAGGGAATCTCAGGTACTCTCTTTTTTGATGCCATAATAATAATTTTTTTTGAAAATGTTTAATTTTTACGGAAACCTCTCGCTATTTCGACATACAATACCAAAATAATTGAGATGCCGAACACAAGATATGCTGTAAAAATAAATATGTCCGATAAAATAAGCATACCTCGTACATTGTCTGTGCCTTCATATCCGATAATATTCAAAGGAGTGCTATCGGCTAATGCTAAGGCAATCAGCCCTAAAACAATCATAACTCCCAAAGAAATTACTGTTCGGAACGCTTTCTTTGGTTGCATAACAATTTTTAGGACCTCGAATAATAATGTAAGCAATGCTGCACCAATGGTGAGAAATATTCCCCAATTTATGAACGATGTAAGGAAATTTGGAACATCGGGAGCCTCTGGATCTACGTTCGGCTCGTTCCCTCCCAAAAACATCATGACAAAAAGTACTAAGCCAATTCCAAGCAAGACACCTAATAATATTTTTAATGGTTTATTGAAATTAATCATAATACTGTTGTTATTTTTTTAGGTTATATTTAATTAATATATCCATAAGAGAAACGGACGAGTCTTCCATTTCGATTATCAAAGAATCAATCTTTGAAAGGATATAATTGTAAAAAATCTGTAAGATAACGGCAACGACCAAACCGCCAACGGTTGTAATTAACGCAAGTTTCATACCGCCTGCAACTGCTGTGGGAGAGATATCGCCCATCGCTTGAATGTTGTCGAACGCCATAATCATACCGAGTACCGTTCCCATAAAACCAAGCATTGGTGCGATTGAGATAAACAAGGAAATCCAAGAAAGACCTTTCTCTAATAATCCTGTTTGAACGGAACCATACGCAGTTATTGATTTTTCTACTACCTCAAGACCTTCATCAAAACGGTCTAAACCTTGATAATAGATTGAGGCAATTGGCCCGCGGGTGTTACGGCACAATTCTTTAGCAGCATCGATGCCACCACTTCCTAACGCTTCTTCTACGCCAGTGATAAATCTCTTTGTGTCGCCCGAAGAAAGATTCAAATATATGATTCTTTCAATGCTAATCGCTAATCCAAAGACCAAACACATCATAAGTAAGCTCATAAACATTGCTCCACCTTCGATGTACTTAATTTTTAACTGCTTGTGAATTCCGATAGGTGCATCGGCATCCGCATCCTCATCCTCATCCGACAACGAATCAAAGGAGGTAAATTCAGCAGTTTCAGCGGTTTCAGCGGCTTCCTCGGCTACTTCATCTGTAACCTCTTCTGAAGCTTCTTCTATGTTCTCATCCTGAGCATAAATTATTGATGCTCCAAAACTTAACATTCCTAATATTGCTATAAACGCAAATACTCTTTTCATAATCTGATAAAATTTTTTTTATTTGTACTGATTGTTAAACTTATAAATATTTTTACTCTAAAATTAAAATACAAAATTACTTTGTTTGTTTTTTATTTCCAAATTTTAACGCATTTTTTTTTAATTTATTGTATATTTTTTTTTTAATTTTTTTTTAATTACTTTATAATCAATATTTTAAAAATTATTTTTTTTTTAAAATTATGATAATTAATGAAATTTAATATTTTAGATTCAGATTACATAATATATTCATTTCAGAACTCCTGACTTGCAGACTTCTTTTATTGTTGGAATTCAAAGCGTAGAACACAAATGGTCACACAACTCAATGTGAATGTTAGGGTAGCGTAATGTTGCAGCCAATGCGACATCTTTAGTTTGCGATATGATTTTCGTAATGTATTGTGTTTTAATGAAATAGCAACGTCAAGGCGGGAGTTCTGAACTTACGCCTTTTGCCTTAAAAACATTTTTTTTTATATTTTTGCAAGATAATCAAAAACTTTTTCTACTTTTGCAAACAATTTTAACAAAAATAATAACACTTAAACTAATAAAAATTATGGTAAATGTCTTAGAAAAAGGGCATTCTTTCAATTTGGAAAAAGCCGATGGTAGCAAAATAAATGAATTTAGCATTGGCTTGAATTGGGGTGCCATAAAAGATACTGATGGTTCGACCATCGATGTAGATTTGGATTTGAATTGCATATTTTTGGGTATAAACAACGAAGTGTGTGAAAATTTAGATTGGACTGAGCATACCGACATTACACCAGACGCAATGGAAACAGACGACGGCGCTGTGAGACTTGGAGGAGAATGTACCACCGGAGACCCAGACGGCGATGATGGTCTCGATAACGAAGTTTTAACCGTAAATCTGTCCAAAGTGGATAGTAATGTTGCACAAGTATTCTTTTTTCTAAATTATCTCGGCGAAAATGATTTTTCGGAAATACCTTATGTCAAAATAGGTATTTATGATAGCGAGTTAGGAGAAATTAAGAATGTGTTAGGTCGTTATGATGTAGTTTTTGAAAAACATTCAGGTTATAGCGCCTTCATAATTGGAAAATTGTACAAAAAAGAAAGCAATTGGGAATTTCAATTTATTGGAGACGCTACAAAAGATTTTAATTTTCTTGATACGATTGAACGAATTAAGAATTCTTATTTGTAAATAATTAATATCTAAATTCTTATGGAAAATAACATAGAAATAAAATTAGAAAAAGGTGAGATTATAACTTTGGAAGGGCCTGACAGTAGCCCAATCACCGAATTTTGCGTAGGAGTGAACTGGGGAATAACGTATAAAACCTTTGCAAAAGTTTTATTAAAAACCGAAGAGGTTGATTTGGACTTAAATTGCATATTAATTGACAATAATAATAATATATGCGACTACCTTAATTGTGCTGCTTATAAAATGCCAAAAGGCAAGTTTGTAACAGATGACGGCGCTTTGCGTCATTCAGGCGACGACGTTGCGGGAGATATGGATGGAGATGACAAGTGCGACAACGAAACTATAACAGTCAACCTGACGAAAATAGACCAAAAAATTTCACAAATATTCTTTTTCTTGAACAACCTTGAAAAAAAGGATTTCTCCAAAATCCAACACGTAGAAATACGTATATACGAAGGAACTCCCGAAAAGGTTGAAGATATATTCGCCTGTTATAATGTATCTGCAAAAGAGTATATTGACAAAAAAGCAATCATTATGGGTAAATTGCACAAAAACAGTGGTAAGTGGGAATTTCAAGCAATTGGCGACACAACCGATGATGACAATCTCCTCGAAACAATAAAAAGAATAAAAGAAACATATTTATAATGAATAACATGACTTATATTCCTTCCCCTATTTCTACAGAAGACATCGAACTTTCGCCTGCCCTGCTCGACCTTACCGAACAGATAGCCGCCAACGTACACGATGTATGGGCTGCCAATCGTATTGACGATGGCTGGAAATACGGTAAAGAGCGCAATGACGCTCTGAAACATCATCCCTGCCTTGTGCCTTACGATAAATTATCAGAAACCGAAAAAGAATACGACCGAAATACAGCCATGCAAACTTTGAAACTTATTCAAAAATTGGGATTTAAGATTTCGAACTAGTTTTGGGGTGGATAGAAAATAATGATTTTGCAAAAATTTTACAACCAAAAATGATAGTAAATAAAATTGCTTTATGTAGTGACCATGCGGGGTACGAGTTAAAAGAGTTTTTAATTAAAGAACTTTCTGGAAAAGGATATGAAATAGAAAACTTTGGAACATTTTCGTCTCAAAGTTGCGACTATGCTGATTTTGCGCATCCGATGGCGAGTTCGGTAGAAAAAAATTTCTGTGATTTAGGAATTGCCGTATGTGGTTCGGGAAATGGAATTAATATGACAGTCAACAAACATCAAAAGATTAGAGGAGCGTTATGTTGGAAACCTGAAATTGCTTATTTGGCACGATTGCATAATGACGCTAACGTTTGCTGTTTGCCCGCACGTTTTGTTTCTAATGAAATTGCTTTGGAAATTGTTGATACTTTTTTAAATACTCTTTTTGAAGGTGGAAGGCATTCAGAAAGAATTAGAAAAATTTAATTTTCTTAATAAAATATCGTAAACAAAAGAAACCTGTATAACTCCCGCATGTATTTGCTAAAAAATCAGACAGTTCTCGGGTTCTGTTCGAAAGAATAGGCTGAAATACCTCTACTAAGAATGATATAAAGATGAACAACAAAATAAATTTTTGGCACTTAGAGAATTTAAGCGATTCGGCTTTTTTATCTGATTTTCTATATTTTTCGAAAAAGAATATAAGTGACAATCCGAAATACATGGAAAAATGAGCAAACAAATCAAAACGTCCGAGAAAAAGGAAAAAAGAGGGTCCCTTTAAACCGCTTGTTTCCATAAAACTTAAATAGAAAATGGTAACCAAACAAACCAGAGAAAATTTGAAACTAAAAATATTTCTTAAACTATACATAAACATTTTTTTAACTTTAACGTAGAAACAATTTATTTTATTGCATGGCAGGAATGTACATACATATACCATTTTGCTTTTCAAGGTGCAATTATTGCGATTATTATAAAACAACAGACTTATATCTAAAAAAAAAATATGTAGAATCATTAATAAGTGAAATTAAATATCGTTCGGAACAGTTTAAATATCCCATCGAAACAATTTTTTTTGGTGGTGGAACGCCATCATTATTAGAAATTTACGAGGTTGAAAAAATTCTTTCAACAATATATAACATTTTTGAAGTTATTCCTCAAGCAGAAGTTACTTTTGAATGCAACCCCGATGATTTAAGTATTGAATATCTTACGAATATCAGAAGTTTCGGAATAAATCGCATTAGTATTGGTATACAAAGTTTTTCTGATAATGATTTACAAATAATGGGACGCAGGCACAATGTGAAACAAGCATACAAATCAATTGAAATGGCGTTTAATGCTGGATTTCAAAATATTAGTGCAGACATAATTTATGGACTTCCATGGAATAACATAAAGTTGTTCAAAGAAAATCTGAAACAATTTATTTCTTTGAAATTGCCTCATTTTTCAGCATATCATTTAGAAATTGAAACCGGCACAAATTTTTTTAATAACAAAATGAAAAAGATTGATGATAGTGAAAGCTTTGAGCAATACATGCTCCTTTGCGACACAATGCAGAATATAGGAATGCAACACTATGAAGTTTCTAATTATTGTATGGTTGGTTATTTTTCCCGACATAATTTTGCTTATTGGCAAAGAAAACCGTATCTTGGAATTGGTGCGGGGGCACACTCATTCCACGAAAATTGTAGATTTTTTAACCCAAAAGATGTTGCTTTATATAATATGCAAAATTTTGATGAGATAATTGAAGAAGAAGTTTTAAACAAAAAAGAGATATATAATGAGCATATTTTACTCGGATTACGCATTTACGAAGGTGTGAACATTAATTTTATTAAAAATAAATTTACAGAATTTTATAGAAATTTCAATGATACAGCAAAGAAATGGATAAATAAAAATGTGTTATTTGTAGAAGGAGACTGGTTAAAATGTTTTGAGAAACAATGGATTATAATCGATAGAGTTATTGAAGATTTTATTGAACTTTAACTTGCATTATTCATAAAGAAATGAAAATATATTTTAAACGCAAGGTCGCAATGGTTTTTCGCAAAAGTCACAAAGTTTTTTTTATGTTTTATTCTTTACGTTTACTAAATACTAAATACTCATTACTAACCACTAATCACTAATCACTAACCACTAACCACTAACCACTAACCACTAAAAAAGATGCCCAAAAATAATGCCCTCCCCTTCGCTCTGGAAATAATACTTACAGAAGAAGGCACAACGACTTTGTATCGTTCCGATATAGAAGAGCATTATCACTCAATTTATGGTGCGGTACAGGAATCTATGCATGTTTTTATTGTTGCGGGATTAAAACAGATTTGTGCCAAAAGATTAAAAATTTTAGAAATAGGTTTTGGTACAGGACTGAACGTCCTACTCACAATGTTAAACGCTGATAATAAGACAATTGAATATCATGCAATAGAAAAATACCCTTTAAATGAGGATATTATTGAAAAAATTAATTATCCGAAATATCTTTTGGGGATAGATAATGAAAAATGGTATAAAAAAATACACGAAAACAAATGGAACCACAATTATCATGTGGAACCATGGTTTTTTCTTAAAAAAATTCATGCAGATATTTTAGATTATCATTTCGAAACAAAGTATGATTTAGTCTATTTTGATGCCTTTGCGCCAAATAAACAGCCCGAATTATGGGATATTGAAATTTTTAAAAAAATATATGACTCAATGAACGAAAATGCTATTTTAACAACATATTGTTCAAAAGGAGCTGTCCGCAGGGCGATGATTCAAGCAGGATTTAATGTAGAAAAAGTCCCCGGGCCTAATAAAAAAAGAGAAATGTTAGTTTCAAAAAAAGTTCAAATTGCCTGACATCAAAAAAATATCAGTTGTCAGTTATCAGTATTAAGTATTCAGTATCCAGTATTCAGTTATTAGTTGTCAGATTATTTTTGTCTTTTTCCCTTTGTGAAAACCTTTGTGTCCTTTGTGGTTAGATTTTATCAGTTATCTGTTGTCAGTATTAAGTATTTAGT
Organism: Marinilabiliaceae bacterium; assembly: GCA_009777175.1. Taxonomy (GTDB): domain Bacteria; phylum Bacteroidota; class Bacteroidia; order Bacteroidales; family Marinilabiliaceae; genus WRMI01. The sequence goes on along the minus strand of WRMI01000008.1, from coordinate 43,593 downwards.
ATTCAGTATTAAGTATTCAGTATCCAGTATTCAGTTATTAGTTGTCAGATTATTTTTGCCTTTCCCTTTGTGAAAACCTTTGTGTCCTTTGTGGTTAGATTTTTTATCAGTTTCTGTTGTCAGTATTAAGTATTAAGTATTCAGTATTTAGTATTCAGTATTCAGTATTTAGTATTTAGTATTCAGTTATTAGTTGTCAGATTATTTTTGTCTTTTTCCCTTTGTGAAAACCTTTGTGTCCTTTGTGGTTAGATTTTTTATCAGTTTCTGTTGTCAGTATTCAGTATTTAGTATTTAGTATTTAGGAGCAATCAACAAATAATTATTGCAAATTTTTTTATGAAGAAACCCTTATTTCACAAAAGTACCCTTAGTAGAAATGAACAACCCCTAACAACTCTTCCCTTATTCTAAGTTGAATAAGGGAATAAGGGAGGACAGATATCCTAAATAATTCCGAATTAAGATTGTTTGGTTTTAAGATGTTCTGGATCTATCTTCCATTTACAAGAAAATTACTAAAACTTGTTGAAAGCAAAAAATGATGCGCCGACTTCGAGTTAGGAATGATATAAGAATATCTGTAACCTACACTAAATGGAAGTGTGAAACGCAAAAAATGTACATCGGTATAAAATTCAAATCCGCACGAAGATGGAGGTTTTTCTAATGATAAGAATTTCTTTCCATCAGTTATATGCATCATTGAATAATTAACAATCGACATATCATAAAATAAATTTGTCCTAAATCTTTTGATGTACGCAAATCGCCCAAGTGATATATCAGGATTAAAAAGCGGCATTGAGTAATTAACTCTTAAAAGATAGATATTATCTTCGTAAATCATCCTGTTATCATCAAACAAATAAACATATCCTCTCGGATAACCAACAATATCGCTCCAACGCCTGTAATAACTATAATTATCAATATCACGATATTTTTCACCGCTAACTCTTATCTGATAATTATTATCAATAAATAATGAATGATGTTTAAAAAGTCCAGGAAAATATAATCTTGAAAATAGTCCTAACATTTTTCCTGCATCATAATTTCCAAAAGGACAATGAGCATACAAAACCTGAAATACTTGCCCCATACGTGATGCCACATCACGACCCGTACCGTGCCGAAGGTTATAGAAATAGAGAGAATAATCGACACCGAAAAACTGAAATGGGTCATGAGTGATAATTTCTTCTATTCCTGTATAATACAATTGACCGTCTGATGCGGTTACATATTTTCTAAACTCTTGATAACCCGACTGATACTGATAATTAAACCTCACTTCGGGAATCAATCGCCGTTGATAGTTGCCCGATGACAAATTTAGAGGAAGTTTTATATTCGGTCGTAACCGATAATGATGAATTTTTGCATGATAATAATTACTGAATGTATCAGTTTCGTTACGATAAAAATTGTCATCTTTAATCCACTCGTCCCCATAACTAAAATTGACACCAAAAACGGGATAAAAGCCAAAATAAGATAAATCGAAATTCAATTTTTCCCGCCTATATGATGGATCAATATTGAAACCGCCCGTTAATACACATGTTCCAAGCAGATTTTGAGACATCAACGAAACACCCGGATGAACACTCTCCCCATTAAAATCAGCATAAATCGGAGCCCAACTGTGCAAATTTATCAGATTAAACTTGCTATATTTTTCAACTTTATATTCCTTATTATTCGTGTTACCCTGCAAAAAAGCAACTTCATCCAAAGAAATATCATACGCCAAAAGGTCTAAATAAGATTTACCAACATTTGAAATATCGGGTTTGACATCCGAATTTTGAAATTTTACAAGATGATATCCTTTATTAGTATAATGACTATAGATAAGTTGTTTAGAATCAGGCAAAAACGCCGGAAATGCCGCTCCAAATTTTGACGAAGTTACTATATTGTGTTCTTTTGTTATAATATTATAATGATAAATTTCTTGACTAATTGCACCTTTGGCAGCATACCAAATATCATTTTCCGACTGAATAGGATGACATTTTTCGTCAAAAGAATGAGGCAAAACCATATTCCACGTTTCTGTCTCTGTATCAAGCGTATAAATTGATTTGCCGTTATCGTTCAACAAAATTGTAATCAAATTTTTACCCGTACTATTCCACGATGGAGTCATAATAAACTGATTATGAGGCGAAGGTATTCTCTTTATTATTTTGCCTGTATTAACATCAATAAGAGAAACGTAAAAACGGTAATCGGTAGTAGTTTCAACCGCTGCAACTATTTGTAAATCAGTGTGAATAGCAGGTGCAAAATAGCGTGTTTTCTTTCCAAGAGTTTTTGTTTTGCCTGTTTTTCTATCATACACTCGAATAACCGAGAATGACTCGTTGTCCCAGCGAGTATGATATTTCAGTTCTGACCAAACAATTATATTTTCGTTGGCAGATATGGGCTCTTCCTCTCTGATACCCGTAAAAACCAATGTTTTCTTTTCACTCGTGGAAATATTTATTTCAACTATTTGAGAACGGATGTTCGTACCTCGTAGCTCGCAAATTATTATCGAATCGTTGATTGATTGAGGATAAAGATATTCTTCATAATCATTTTGCGGAAGATAAATTGGTTCAAAATGTGTAAATTTCTGACTATTAGCTTCTTCTGTCCAAATATCTTTAAGTTTCGTAAACTGTTCTTCATAAAGTTTTTTTGCTCTTTTGCCCGTTGCTTTTTTTATTGACCGTTCCATTTGAAACAAATCTTTTCCACGACCCGTATTTTCTATTGCTTTTTCCCACAGTTCTGCTCCATATTCTTGTCGTGCCATTGCTACCAACGGATATCCCATTTTATAATAATTTGCAACTTTATCTTTATACGACCCCATATAAGCCTTGTCAAATGAAAACATTCCCCTTTCAACCAATTGTGCCTTCAATTCTTGATTAAATTCAAAAGAGCGTCCTCGTCCGCTATTTGTAAGGGTTGTTTCAGTTACAACGGCATCTCCTTCAATAAACCACATTGGCAAATTTAAACCGAGCGTAATACCAACAGCCTGCTGACCTATTAAAATTGATGCAATTTTTGTCGCACCTTTATTCAGTTTATCTGCCTGCACAGCGTGACGATATTCATGAATTGCTAAATCCGCAAGCCAATCTTCCGAAGTGATATTTTGGTGAGGATTACTAAAAAATTCTACTCTTCGGGGAGCCCACGACAAAAATCCATTTGAGTAACTCATTTGATTATGAATTAATATGTCGATTCTGTGGGGTCGATGTTTCATAGTTCCCGATACCAAAGGCGCAACGCTATCGAAAAGATAAGCAAGCCGCAACGCCTCTTTTTGAAAATCTTTTTCAAATACCAACCTAACATAAGGAGTTTTTATTTGTCGCCATTTTAAACGAGCGGGGTCAGCACCTGAAGAATAATATTGTGCAGAAATATTTCCTGAAACAAAAAATAAAAATGTACAAATAACACAGATAAAACGTATTAACAAAGATTTAATATTAAAAAATGCAAACATAAAAACAAAAAATATTTTCAAATTCAAAATGCAAATATAGAAAAATTATTAACACAATGTACACAAAGAATATTTTTAGCCACGAATTTGTTATTGAATATATTGAAATATACGAATTATCACTAAATTTGTTATCAATAACTGTAGGCTAGAGTCCGCAATTACAAAAGAAGCCACAGAAGGGACTGATTTAAAATGCTCTACGTAATATACTTTATTATCTATGAAAATCTGTCTCATTTGTGTTGCGAATAGCGAGCAACGCACAACTATCTGTGTGCTTTTGAGAAGGTAAATGAATAAAATTACACTTAATAATTGTGGTAAAGGTGTAGAAATTTTTACGTTACAACTTGCGCACGATATTCTTTCTCAAACACTTTCATCTCCTTGAAAAATGTTTCGCCATATTTTCTGATAATTGCCTCTTTAAGAAAATGAAATAGTGCTGTTTCTGATTTTTTCCCTAAGTTGCGGGCTGCTTCACAAACCTGCCATGAATGGTAATTCATGGCTTCAAAATTCTTATACTTTGTAATACGGATTGGGTATAAGTGGCAAGATATTGGTTTTATGAAATCCGTTAAACCCTCTTCATAAATCATTTCAAAGGCACATTTACAAATATTCTCTTCTAAAATAGCATATACGCACTCTTGCCCATTGTTTAGTGGAGTAACTTTGTCATTGTCAAAGTCGATTGTCCAAGCACCTTTTTTTTCTATTACTTTTTGTGCACTTTTATTTAAAAAAGGAAATACGATAGGGAGAATTTGTTCAATAATAATTGTTTCGTCATCTTCTAACGGTGCACCAGATACGCCATGCACGCAACAAATACCACCGCAATTAGATAAATCACATACAAAAAATTGCTCGAAAACCTCAAGACTTATAATGGTATTTTGGATTTGTAACATAATTCAGTGAGTGTTATCTGTTTCATAATTAACAAATTAAAATATAAATATATAAATAAAAACATTACAAAGATAATAAATAATTAGTATTTCGCACAAATATTACTCTATTTCATTTTCAAATTTTTATCCAAACAATTCTAATATTTCCTCTTTGGACATATCTTTCAAAGGGTTGTTGCGGCTAATAAAAATATCTGCAAGTTCTCTTTTTGCCTTTTGGAGTCGTGCAATTTTTTCTTCTATTGTTCCAATGGAAATGAATCGGTAAACAAAGACATTTTTTGTTTGTCCAATGCGGTGTGCACGGCTGATTGCTTGCTCTTCCGCTGCGGGATTCCACCACGGATTAAGCAAAAATACATAGTCTGCTTTGGTCAAATTGAGCCCAACACCGCCCGTTTTTAATGTAATTAGAAAAATTTGACATCTTTGTTCGTTAAAAAACTTATCTATAACTTGCTTACGTTTAACTGTTTTGCCGATTAACATTTCATATTTCAAATTACGTTTTTGGAGTTCTGTTTGCAAAAGTTCTAAATCTTTTACAAAAGAAGAAAAGACCAAAACGTTATGTTGTTCTGCGACAATATTTTCGAGGTTTTCTAAAATTTGTTCGAACTTTCCAGATGTTCCGTCAAATTTTTTATCAATCAAAACAGGGTGATTTGCAATTTGCCTTAGTCTTGTTAGTGCCTGCAAAGCAATGATACTGTTTTCTCTATTAGATTGTGATTCAAATATTTTGGATAAAGTGTTTTTGATGCTATATTTTTCGCGGTCGTAAAATTTTCTCTGTTCGGGTGACATTTCGCAAAAAAGTGTTTGTTCCATAACGGGAGGTAAATCGGCTGCTACTTTGTCTTTTGTGCGCCTCAAAAAGAATGGTCGAATCAAATTTTGAAGTTTACTAATTTTGTCGTCATCATTATTTTGTGTTATTGGTGTAACAAAATTTCGTTTAAAAAAAGTATGAGTGCCAAGAAGTCCGTGATTAATAATATCCATTTGAGTCCACAAGTCCATAAGTGAATTTTCGACAGGTGTTCCTGAAAGCATTAGGAAACGGTCGGCTTTGATTTGTTTTACGGCATCATATATCTTGGAATTTGGATTTTTAACATATTGACTCTCATCAAGAATAAAATAGTGAAAATTATAGTTTGACAATATTTCTATATCATTTCGGACGATACCGTAGGAAGTAAGAACAGCGTGATAATGATTAAAAATTTTGCCAATATCTTTTGAGCGTATGCGATTTTCACCAGAATATGTATAAATTTTGAGGTCGGGGGCAAATTTCTTTAGTTCATTGTTCCAGTTAAAAATGAGCGATGTAGGCATACATATCAATGATGCAGGCAAATTGTAAGTTTCATTTTTAATATTTTCAGGTTGTTCAAACAAAGAAAGTTGTGTGCCTTTGAATTTTATATTTTTCTTAACTGTTTCTGCAGATTTATAAATTTTTAACAATAAAGAGATTGCTTGTAAAGTTTTGCCAAGACCCATGTCGTCTGATAGAATTCCGCCGAAGTTGTTTTGATATATAAAGTTAAGCCATTGAAAACCATCAATTTGATATGGTCTCATTTCAGCGTTCAATCCTTCGGGTAGTTTCACTTCTGGGAATGTTATTTTATATGTTTGAGTATTATTAATTTTCTCAATTAATTCAAAATGATAGCGAGGCAATAAGAGTTTTTTTCCTTCAATAATCGAAAAATCGAAAAGGTCGCTGAAACGTGAAAACCATTCAGGTGGAATCATAAAATGTTCTCCGTTTGGGAGTACATAAACAGGGTCGTTGTCGATTAAATTCTTTTTAAACTTTAAAAACGGAATTTTATAGATGCCAACTATTACAGTCGAATGGATTTCAAACCAATCGTTAATAATTTTTGAATCAAGAGAGATGGAATATTGTCCAATAAAAAATTTTTTATCTTCATATTCGGGAATAAATGTAATCTTATTTTGTTCTAATTGTGCAACATTTTTATTAATCCAATCGACCAAAAATGAGAGTTGATTATTAGTTTCGTCAAAATATGATGCTTCATTTATGTCAAAAATTGCATCACCGCTGTTTTTCAGACCCATTGAAACCAAAAGTTTGTTTATTTGTTTTTCAAAAATTAAATCACGTTGTATTTTAACAAATCTATAATTATTGTTAACAATTTCTAATTTCGCAAAAATTTCCGATTTCATATCAGCGAGAAACGTACGGTCGCCATATTTGAAATGAAGCGCAATAACAGGCTTTTGTTTCAAATTTTTAATAATTTTGAGAATAATTTCGGGTGTCCGTTCGGTTTCAACGATTTCAAATCCTTTTGCAACAACTGCATATTTTCGAATACATTTTAATACAAATTTTTCCATATATGATGGTATCTGCCTGTTAATAACCGATATAGCAGATTTTTCTACAAATGGTTTAAATTTATTTCCGTCAATTTTATCAAAATAGTATAATCGGTAATCATTGATGAAAACTGCGGGTTCCATCAAAATAAAGTTCAAATCTTTTCCTTGCAGTGAAAGTTCTATTTCTTGGTTCTGAATAGCGCATAACTGCCTGATTTTCAATGAATATAACAATTCGTTTTGGTTTAATTCAAAATAACAGATTGGAATAGCGGGTGTTGGTTCAATTTTCAACAAATCAGACTGATAAATAACGTTATAATGAGCTTTCTTATAATAAGTCGGAATATTCGTTTTAGCCAAAAGCCGCACAGTATCATATAGATATTTTTCAATATAAACTTTAATCATCGGTATAAACCGTCTATCTTTGTGCAAATTGTCAAAAAATTCTTTTAAAGTGCCTTCTTTGGAATATTTTTTAAAAATATAGTTGTCGCTTATTCTGTGCAATATTTCAATTATAGATTTTTCATCTTCTGTAAATGTAGATGGTTCATTTTTAAGGTGTTGAACTGTTGCATGTTCTAACAACTCGATGGGTTTATCTTCAATAATATGAGCAAAATAAGGTATTGCAGTTATACCAATGTTCCTTCGTTCGACAAAAACTACAATTAACTTCTCCATTGCATTTTAAGAGTCACGTTTCCGAAATTTAAAAAATATCCACCCCACAACTCCCACAGTAACAAAACTTAAAATAATCATTAATGTTCCAAACTTCTCCCCTTCTGTTTGAAATGGATTAATTTCTGGTTGTGTATATCTATAATAATAGAAAACGAGGAATGACATCAAATTATTAAAAAAATGTGCTGTAATTGGATACCAAAGATTTTTAGTGAAAACAAACAAATATCCCATCAAAACACCGAGTATAAATCGTGGAAGGAATGTCAAAAACTGAAAATGAATAAAACTAAATAAAAAAGCAGTGGTCAAAACTGCTAAGTGGCTGTTCTTAAATATTTTACCAAGCAAAGGCTGTATCGTTCCTCTAAAAAGCATTTCTTCACCAAAAGCCGCTAATATTACAATTATAAAAGCATTTAAAAGAATAGTAACAGGTTGATTTGTATCTAAAAGCCTGAAAAGCAAATTATTGTTCACATCTTCTTGCATTCTTATTTTTACTTCCCACGATTTTAAAAATTGAGGAAAATCCATTGACATATTTAGTTCGGTAAGAAACGAAATCATTGGTTGACAAACTAATATAAGTGCAAGTGTGAAAAAAATCATTATCAATTTTGGCTTTTCGAAACCAAGCCATTTAAACAAACTTTTTGAGACAAAAAAAGCAACTATCAAAGGCGGAACTATAAATACGCCAATACTTTGCACAATTTGTAGATATCTAAGTGAACTTGTAGAAGATAATGCCAACAAAGAATTGTCAACTCCCGTAAATATCATAAATATAGCCATTCCTATCAAATAAATGATAACCATAGAAACGCCAATGGTTATAAAAAGTAAAAGAAGTTGCAGCGAAGGTTTTAGGTTTTCAAAAATACCTTTTTGCATAATTATTCTATTTGTCGGACAACAATTGTTGATATTTAGAAGAATGCGCAGGGTCTATTTCTGATAATAGAGTAACAACTTTTCCCTTTTCAATGGAAGGGGACTGTTTAAAAACGTTAAGGAGTTCTTCTCTTTTTGCGTCAAAAAAAGCAATTAAAACGTATGATGTAGGTCGTTGTCGATAAACTCTTTGCACTTGTTCAAATCCGGTTGCCATTGCGGCTCGTCCTTCGTCTGGTTTTTCGGACATCATGTCAAGTCCGCGACGATGATATTGATACATAAACTGCCTAAATTGCGAATGATTTTCGTTCAAAAGGTTTTCTACCAACCAATAACGGTTTTTTGTGCCATCAAAAGAACTCCAACCTCCCTCACGTGAACTTTGTGCTAAATTGACAATATTTTGAGCCTTCTGAAAGTATGGAGTCCCGCCCCGCAAACTAAAAGAATCATAATCATAACCCAAAATTATAAAAGCATAATAAGAAAGTATTGCAACCAAATTTGATTCAATGCTGTTTGGATTATAGATAAGCGACTGATACTCAATGTATCTGAAACTTACATTATCATCTTGGAGATTCAACATTAATGTATTATATCCCGAATTATAGACAGGTCTTCGTGCCTGAATCTGCATTGTGCCTTTGAATTCATCCGAACCGAGTTGTTCCCTGATATTAATAAGGATACTGCAATCTATTCGTTCTTCGGTTTTAAAGATATTGTCTGTCCACTGTTGATTATTCATAAATTCGAGGATTGTTTTTTGCATATCTTCAAAAATAGCGCGATTAGTACCTTGAATACTTGGCGCAGAAACCTGAACCATACAACGAAACTCTTGCGCGGGAAGTGCCATAAACATTGAATAAAGCACTATTGAAATTATCAATTTCTCTATTTTCATGTTATTTTATTATAAATTAATATTCTACTTTTCAATAAAAGTAAAACTAATTTTTCAAAATAATATTGTGTAATTTTGAGAACAAAGTTATAATTTTTTTGGATTTCTTACAAAAAAATTTTACCTCGAAGTCGCACAAAGGCTATTGTCTGTTTCACTTCAAGAAATGTCCGGCAATACTAATCAAAGTTCCCAAAACGGCTGCCATAGTCAAAATAATAGGGACGGCTTTCTTGTCCTGTGCAGAGACCAAAGCAACAACCGGCAAAGCCAATGCAACAGAAATTAATCCTCCTTGCAGCCACCAAACAATGTGTGGCAAATCAATATTCACAATGATAATCGAGACAAAAAAGTATTGTAAAAAAGCCGAAATTGTTGCTCGTTTATCCAATTTCTGAATCACCATAGGAATAATGTCAATAATACCTACTACAATTCCTATAACGACCGATAATAATAATGTGTCCATATATTTTTAGTATTTAGTATTCAGTATTCAGTATTCAGTTTTCAGTATTTAGTATTCAGTTTTCAGTATTTAGTATTCAGTTTTCAGTTTTCAGTTTTCAGTATTTAGTATTCAGTTTTCAGTTTTCAGTTTTCAGTATTTAGTATTCAGTTTTCAGTATTCAGTTTTCAGTTTTCAGTATTTAGTATTCAGTTTTCAGTATTTAGTATTCAGTTTTCAGTATTCAGTATTTAGTATTCAGTATTCAGTTTTCAGTTTTCAGTTTTCAGTATTTAGTATTCAGTTTTCAGTATTTAGTATTCAGTTTTCAGTTTTCAGTATTCAGTATTTAGCATTCAGTTTTCAGTTTTCAGTATTCAGTATTTAGTTTTCAGTATTTAGTATTCAGTTTTCAGTATTTAGTATTCAGTTTTCAGTTTTCAGTATTTAGTATTCAGTATTTAGTATTCAGTTTTCAGTATTTAGTATTCAGTATTCAGTTTTCAGTTTTCAGTATTTAGTATTCAGTTTTCAGTATTCAGTTTTCAGTTTTCAGTATTTAGTATTCAGTTTTCAGTATTTAGTATTCAATTTTCAGTATTCAGTATTTAGTATTCAGTATTCAGTATTCAGTATTCAGTATTCAGTATTCAGTTTTCAGTATTTAGTATTCAGTTTTCAGTTTTCAGTTTTCAGTATTTAGTATTCAGTTTTCAGTATTTAGTTATCTAACATCTTGCCACTGACTTCCCATTACTAACCGCTAACCACTAACCACTAATGACTAACTACTAATCACTAATCACTAACCGCTAACCACTAACCACTAATCACTAATCACTAACCACTAACCGCTAACCACTAACAACTAATCACTAATTCACTAACCACTAATTCACTCTGAAAGTTTCATTTCCGGTTGCAAAAAAATCAACGATTTGTCGTGCTGCTGCCATACCTGCATTAATATTTGCTTCTGATGTTTGAGCACCCATCTTTTTCGGTGTGAAAAAGTAACGTCCTGCAAATTTTTCGGCAAAAACAGCTTTGTTACTTGTCTCCATATCTGAAAGATAGATTAAATCAGAGCGGTCACTCATTGTTTCAACTAATTCTTCTTCGTTGATAACTTCTTTACGGGCAGTATTTACCAATACAGCACCTTTTGGCATTAACGACAAAAGTTTTTTGTTGATAGATTTTTTTGTTTGTTCGGTTGCAGGAATATGCAAAGAAATAAATTCGCACGTTTTGTACAATTCCTCAACGGTTTCAACGGGAATAATACCTTCGGCTTTCATTTTTTCAGAACATACGTATGGGTCGAAGGCATAAACTTTCATACCGAAACCTTTTGCAATTTGGGCAACGTAATATCCTACATTTCCGTAGGCATGAATTCCGATGTTTTTGTCGCGAAGTTCGGTTCCTGATTTACCATTAAAGAGTTTTCTAATTCCGTAAATCATCAAACCAAAGGCAAGTTCTGCAACTGCGTTTGAATTTTGTCCGGGTGTGTTCATGGCGACAATATTTTTCTCGCTACACGCTTTGAGGTCTAAATTGTCGAAACCTGCACCGGCTCTAACAACTATTTTCAGGTTTTTTGCCGCATTCACAACATTTTGATTTACAATATCAGAACGGACAATCATTGCGTCTACTTCGGCAACTGCTGCCAAAAGTTCTGCTTCTGAAGTATATTTTTCAAGAAGTTCGAGTTTATGACCCGCATCTTCTACAATTTTTCTTATGCCATCTACCGCTACTTTTGCAAACGGTTTCTCGGTGGCTACTAAAATTTTTTTCATATTATTTCTTATTTATAATGATTTTAACGATGAAACGTAATTGTTTTAGTTTTAGTATAAATGGTTATAAATTACTCGCTTTATATTGTGCGCCTGATTCTGTTCTCAATCACAAAGTACACAAATCTTTACTCACATCTTATTACTTTCTAATTCATTTCAATCATTTTATCTATTCCCTTTTGCGCGATTATGTGTTTTGCACAACATTTGGCAATTGTTGGGGTCTGTTGCGCCGCCTCTACTCCATGCCGTAACGTGATCGGCATCCATCTCGTTTATTTTCCAAATTTTAAGCTTGTTCGAATCGTGACCTATAGCGCAAAGTGGACAATTTGAAATACCTTTTTCTTCTGCATCTGTTGTTTGTTTTGCATATACAGAATTTTTGGTTGCAACATCAAAAACACGAACATCGAGCAATTTTGTATCAGTTGAACCGCCCAAAATATATTCAAAAATTCCTTTTCGATTTTTAACGTACGGGTCGGCATATAGTTTTTTAACTTGCTCGGACACTTCTTGCGGACTATAAGGCTGCCTGCTATAAGTTTCATATAATCGACCCCACTCAAGACCACGCATTTCACTCTCAACATCTGTAAAAACAGTTGAAACCCAATCTATTACGCTATTAAAATAGTTTTTTAATTCTGTTATATTATTATCATAACGGTGACGACTCATATAATCACCTATATTTCTTTTACTTACCCAATCTAATGCACGTTCAAAAAAATCTTGACGATTTGCACTTCCTGATATGTAATCACTCCATTGTTTTATATTTACATTTTGACTATTGCTAAATTCCTCTTTTCCTAGCGTTACAAAGGGACCAGAATATACAGCATTTAACAATTCTTGATTATTAAGCGGAACACCTGCTATATTTATAGTCCGAAACCAATCCTTTATTTCACTTTCTGTTCCTTCGCATTCATAAATAAGAAGTTTGGTTTTTAAAATCTTTTCTTGTTTGTCGGCTGCAATACTGCTGAATTTTTGTTGCAATCCATTATCATCATTGATTGCAAGTTTGTTGGTTACAAATCGTCCAAAACTCGTAATGCGCTGTTGTCCGTCTAATACTTCAAATTTGCTATCGGTTACTTTGTTGAAATAGATTAAACCCAAGGGATAGCCTTTAAGTATTGATTCAATAACCGCTACATCTTTTTTGCCATCGGCATAAATGTAATTTCGTTGATATTCGGGTTGAATGGTTAATTTACCTGAAAGACCAAACAGACCTTTTCCTTCAAGTTCGTTATATACAAAACCATCACAAATATCTTTAACTGTAATTTCTGTTCTAAGAGTTGTTATCATATTTATTTTCTTTTAAGATTTTTTTATAAGAATACGAGCATAAGGAGGAAGTAAAAATTTACTATTCTCGCTCGTATAGTAAATTTCCCCAATAGGTTTTTTTTCTGTTTCAATTGCCAACACACAATTAATTGCTCCACCATTGTGAATAGAACCATCTTTTAACACCTTTTTGGGATTGATATAATCTTTATTTGGAGTAAAATTATCTCGACTATTTCCCAACCCAACAATTTGAAATTGTTCTGGACAATATTTATCCAAAAAACTGATTGGCACTCCCATAATGCCTTCGTAATCGCTTGGTATGGTATCCGTTGCGGGGACTTCTATTGCGTCATAGTTATCATATTTATCATAAGATTGTTTGCCTTTCATCTTATTGTTATAACGCAAATTTTTTGCCATAGTCATGAGTGGCAGTTGTCGGTGGCGTCTGCCATGGTCAAGATTTGTGAACCATCTAACGCCCTTTATCCGTATATATTTTTTTCCTTTTTCATCGATTCTATATCCCGCTGCATAAAGCGGATAGTCATCAGGAACAGCAAATTCTCTATCGCCACTATGAATAGTTGCGCCCATCCACATTTTATTCTCTTTAATTAAAGGAAAAACTTCTTTGTAGGTAATTGCGTTCATATTTCCAATAATCAAAAACTCTTTATTTGCCTCTGTTATCCAAGTTAAAAATTCTCTAAATAGCGAAAATGGTGGATTTGTAACAATCATATCAGCTTCGTCTCTTAATTTTGTCACTTCTTCACTTCTAAAATCGCCATCTTCCTGTAGACGTGTTAAATGGTTTCTGTCGCTTGCAAGTAGTAATTGAACATCATATAAATTGACCACTCCGTCTTGATTTAAATCAGGGATTTCGGTAATTTCTATTTTGTGAGGATTGCGTGTTGTTTTGTTTTCAGCGCTCTCATCATCAAACAAAGAGAGTTGTTTGTTTGCAATTGGCGAACCTTTGTAGCAGGTTGCAATAAGTTTTTTAAGTTTTAATTCTTGAAAACAAAGCGCAAAATATTTAAAGAAGTTGCTTTCGTAGGGGTCATCGCAGGGACAAAGAATAGTTTTCCCTGCAAAAACATTAGGGTCGTAGTCTAAATATGCATTGATTTCTTTCTCAATATCGTAAAATTGAGTATAAAACTCATCGTTTTTTGCGCTTTTTGCGTTTGATAAATTAGTGTTAGCCATAATTTTAGATATTTAAGTTTTGAAAAAAAATTTTGCAAATATAGGGTTATTTTTTATGTTTAATTAAAATTCTTGCATATTTTTTTTCTCCATTAACATACGGATAACCAAAATTATACGCGTCAATTGTTGTAGAAACCATTTCTCCTAAAATCTCAAATTGCTCGGGACAATATCTATCCAAAAAACTAATTGGCACGCCCATAACGCCTTCGTAATCGCTTGGTATGGCATCTGTAGCGGGGACTTCTATTGCATCATAGTTATCGTACTTGTCGTACGATTCTTTGCCTCTTATTTTCTTGTTAAATTTTAAATTGTCTTTCATTGACATAAGTGGCATTGGTCGATGACGTCTATCGTGTTCAAGGTTTGTAAACCAAACAGATGCCGACCTACCGAAAATTTTGCCGTCTACAATTTTATAATTACTACCTTCTTTTCCTTCGAGAAGCATTTTTTTTTCATATTTATCAGGCACCTCAAATAATAAATCTTTCCCCATTGGCATAGCACCTATCCAAAGTTTATTATCTTTGAATAAAGGGAAAACTTCTTTATATGTGATACAATTTTTATTTCCAATAATCAAAAACTCTTTATTTGCCTCTGTTATCCAAGTTAAAAATTCTCGAAACAGCGAAAATGGTGGATTTGTAACAATCATATCTGCTTCGTCTCTTAATTTTGTTACTTCTTCGCTTCTAAAATCACCATCATCTTCCAATCTTGTTAAATGGTTTCTATCACTTGCTAATAGTAATTTTACATCGTACAGATTTACAACTCCATCATTATTTAAATCGGGGATTTCGGTAATTTCTATTTTGTGAGGATTTCGTGAAGTTTTGTTTTCAGCACTCTCATCATCAAATAAAGAGAGTTGTTTGTTTGAAATTGGCGACCCTTTGTAGCATGTTGCAATAAGTTTTTTAAGTTTTAATTCTTGAAAGCATAAGGCAAAAAACTTAAAAAAGTTGCTTTCGAAAGGGTCATCGCAGGGGCATAGAATAGTTTTCCCTGCAAAAACATTAGGGTCGTAGTCTAAATATGCATTGATTTCTTTCTCAATATCATAAAACTGAGTATAAAACTCATCGTTTTTTGCTATTCTTGCGTTTGATAAATTAGTGTTTGCCATAATTTTAGATATTTAAGATTTGAAAAAAATTTTTGCAAATATAGTGTTTTTTTTACAATTTCTGTTTTATTTTTTATGTTTAATTAAAATTCTGTGGTAAAGTTTCTTACCATGAATCATTGCTGTTGGGTCATTTCCAATTAAAAATCCTTTCGCATGCTCTTTGTTGTTTGTTTTTCCCAAAATTTCAAATTGTTCGGGACAATATCTATCCAGAAAACTAACAGGTACCCCCATTATGCCATCATAATCGCTAGGAATCAATTCTGTAAACGGCACTTCTATTGCATTATAGTTATCATATTTATCATAAGATTGTTTTCCTTTCATCTTATTGTTATAACGTAAAATTTTTTCCGTAGTCATAAGCGGCATTGGTTGGTGGCGTCTGCCGTGTTCAAGGTTTGTAAACCAACAACAATTCCGAAACTTTACTAAACCAGTTTCAGAATTATAAACTCCATCAGCGTATTTTTTAGCAAATGGTATTGAAAAAAAAGCATTTCCTTTTTGAAAACCATTTCCTAACCACATTTTATTTTCTCTAATTAAGGGAAAAACTTCTTTATATGTTATGGAATTTATACTTCCAATAATCAAAAACTCTGTATTTGCCTCAGTTATCCACGATAAAAATTCTCTAAATAGCGAAAATGGAGGATTTGTAACAATCATATCTGCTTCGTCTCTTAATTTTGTTATTTCTTCACTTCTAAAATCGCCATCATCTTCTAATCTTGTTAAATGGTTTCTATCACTTGCAAGAAGTAATTGAACATCGTATAAATTTACCACACCGTCTTTGTTCAAATCGGGAATTTCGGTAATTTCGATTTTGTGCGGATTTTTGGTAGTTTTATTTTCTTCGCTTTCTTCGGGAAATAGAGAAACTTCTTTGTTGGAAATGGGAGAACCTACGTAGCATGTTGCAATAAGTTTTTTAAGTTTTAATTCGCTAAAATATAAAACAAAATATTTAAAAAAGTTGCTTTCGTAAGGGTCATCGCACGGGCATAGAATGGTTTTCCCTGCGAAAACATTAGGGTCGTAATCTAAATAGGCATTAATTTCTTTCTCAATATCATAAAACTGAGTATAAAACTCATCGTTTTTTGCTATTCTTGCGTTTGATAAATTAGTGTTTGCCATAATTTTAGATTTTTAAGTTTTGAAAAAAATTTTTTGCAAATATAGGTTTAATTCTTGAAAACATAACGCAACATATTTAAAGAAGTTGCTTTCGTAGGGGTCATCGCAGGGGCAAAGAATGGTTTTCCCCGCAAAAACATTAGGGTCGCAGTCTAAATATTGCTTTTTTGCTCATTTTTTTATTTAATTTTCTACTTCACAGCACAGCTGCGCTGCCCACCGCTTGACGACAACGTTTTGGCGGCTTGGTGCAGGCGGGGCCCACAAAGACTTGGGCGGGCGATACACTTGCAAATTCGCCCAAATGTTCGGGCGAAAATACCCAGCCAATCACACCAAACCGCACGTTGGCTGTCAGGTGTTTGCTTTATCTTAAAAAATATTATTTCTTTCTAAATAATTTGCAACAGCGGATGCTTCTAATCCAGCCGTTGAACCAATTTCAGGAAAGTATGAAGATATAATGTTATCGAGGGTTTCTCTAATGTGGGCAATCTGAAATCGACTATATCTACCATTAAAGATTTTTTCATACAAATTCCACCAATAAATACAGCCCTCCTTCTTTAATGCAAGATGAAAATTTTGCCAAATATTTCCATAAATTTTTGTATCAATGTTCAGTTTTTGACTTTTTGACATATCATCAATATCTTGTAATAAAACAGAATTAATTGTTTCCTTACCAATACCTATTTTTTCAAAAGCGCTTTTGGTAAGCAAAGCTGTTTTTACGGCTGCATCCATGAGATTTTTTTCCTGCATTCTTGGCATTAATGACATCATTACATAGTATTCTGCACCACGTCCTGCAGAAAACATTGCGTCAATGCAACTATCATATGCTTGTTTGCGTCGTGTTTCATTAGTAACTTGACTAGCACCATAATCGTAAATTAACGCATAAAAAATTGACATTAAATAAGTTTGTCGCCACTTGGGGCTTGTCCAATAATTAAAATTTCCATTTGCACCCAAAATCGGTAATGTACGAATTGTACAAATATTTACAAAGTCATATACATTACATCTATCTATTGTTTTTAATTTTGCTTCGATATCCATACTGTTTTCTGTTTTGTATTAGGATTCTAAAATTTTCAACAAAAACTGCCGATAACCGAATTACCATCGGCAGAGTTGTCAAATTACACAGTATTAATACCCATAATTTGCGGACATTCTTTTTCCCCCAGCTGCGATGCAAACATTGCATATCGCTGCAATGTCTGAACATTCATCATAAATGTAAAGAACATATTCATCGCCATATCTTCCGTAAAAATAGATTTTGTCACTACTACTATAGTCAGAATAAAAACGATCGAATAGATCCTTTTTGGCGATTTCATATTTTTCCTCATTTGAGAAAGAGAAACATGCGAGTCTATTTGCCATACTTTTTTTTGTTTTACTTCCGTCCTTTACGGAAGGTTTTAAGTTAAATTTATCTCGCTCTAACGGCTTCGCGAGTGTCTTGCCTCTCGTTGTCGAAAGCTTAAGTTTGACACCTTTACGCAGCGTCGACTTTCACTTGCAACGAACTCGTAAATACATGCACTAAACGCACTTTTTTTCTATTGTTGCATTTTTTTAAAATAATTTATTTTTTTCTTAACAAATAATTGTATGTAACTTAATATTATAAAAGAGCATCTTTGTTTAAAAAATTTTTCAAAAAAATTGTGCAGATAAAGTCGGTTTCGTTCTCTATGATTTTCATTATTTGTGCTAAGGCACACAACGAAAACTTTGGTGTTGGGTGCAGGTGTTCATCATAATCAAATAAATCTATTAAAATATACGTTGATATAATGCAGCCTTTTCAATAACTTGTATGGCATTACCAACGTCTTTCCCTCTTGATTCTGCTCTTCGATAACATTTTAACGCTTCAGAATAATTTTGCAGATTAACATATATTTCCCCAGCATACAAATCCGCTTCAATGTGACCACAATCAGCTGCTTTTAGGAACCATTCCAATGCCTCTTCAGTATCCTTTGTAACACCACCACAACCAAAACGATACCAAAGACCAAGCTCATATTGGGCTTCTGCATTACCTTGATTTGCAAGCATTAGTTTCTCGTCAAAAAGTCTCGTGTATGCTTCCTTTTCCCATTCGTATTCTTTTACAGGTTCTTCCCTCATTCTCTGAACTGATTCATGGGCTTTTTTGGCTTTTATAGTAGATTGTATAACATCTTTAAGGTCTTCCCCTCTTGCCTCTGCTCTTCGATAATATTTTAACGCTTCAGAATAATTTTTTTGTTCAGAATGTATTGAACCTACAAAAAAATTAGCTTCAGCGTGTCCCTGTTCTGCGGCTCGTAGAAACCATTCAAATGCTTTTTCTATATTTTTCTCAACAACTATCAAACCATAATAATAATATTTACCAACTTCAAATTGAGTTTCTACATCACCTTGATTAGCAAGCGCTAATTTTTTTTCAAAATGTATCCTATGCTCTTCTTTATGCAAATCTTTAGGGCTTTTTTGTATCCTTGCTTTTGTTTCAGAAAAATCTTTTTTCTTTTCAACATTTTTTTCTTTTACAGAGTCATATATTTTCTTTCCTGCCCATCCTATTCCATAAATAGCACCTCCAACTACACCTCCAACTACATTACCAACAATCCTGCCAACTTTGGTACATTCTGGACAACCTTCTTTATAATTATACCAAATGTCGTGTGTTTCACAATATTTCATTGCCATACTTAATTGTTTTGTTCATCCTTTTAACTCTTATTTATAATCATTTTCTATCAACTTTTTAATCATTTTCTATCAACGACATTTTTTTAACAAAAATCACGTAGTATAGAATCTAATGAATGTAATAATTCTTGATGCGTTTGATTAACATTCATAAAGTTTTCATCAGGCATTTTCCCATTAACAACAAGTGAAAAAGAATCTCTTATCACATCAGCAAAAAAATACCATTTTTTTATCACATCAGCCAATAAATTCTCTTGTTCTTTTGAAATGCTTTGACTATATTGTCCTTTGAAAATAAATATTTTATGGACAACATCATTAATATTAAGAAATAGACTACTAGATTCTTCCTGATTTCCATTATTTAATGCAATTGATAGTCTACATAGATTTCCTTTGATTTGCTCAACACCTTTCAGTACCTCACTCGTTTCTGCATATTCGTCATTTATACTATTTCTTGTAGAATGTGGAGTATCCTCTTTCCCTAATTCGGGGAAAAGTTTTTTTAGAGACACGAGTAAATCTCCAAAGCATTTTTCAGGATTAGGAAAAGCATCAATCCAATTTATATTTTTGAGATAATATTTTTTTGCACCAGTAAATGCAGTGTCTTCAATCCTAAATGTTAATATTGGTTTTCTTTCTTCAATACACATTTCTATTTCTCTGTCCACCTGCTCCGACCTATTAAAATGTTCCGAAAAAACGACTACCATTAATTTAGAATTTTCAATTGCTTCCGTTATTGCTTTTGCCCAAACAACACCTCTGGGAATATCTCTGTAAGCAACAAAACAACGAATTTTATTTTGTTCAAGATATGCAGACAATCCCTCAACTATTTTTTGGTCATCTGTCGAATAACTTATAAATACATCGTATGTCATAATATATTTTTTTTGTTTACCTTATTTATTCTTATTTTCAGTACTTCGTGTTCGTTGCACTTTCTAACTCATAAATATACACTTATAACGAACATTTTTTTATATTGTTGCATTTTTTGAAAACACCGATTTCTTGATTTTATTTAACAACACAACGAATGTGGCATTTTCGTCCGTCTTGAATATGGACTATTTGTGGCTTACAAATAAATCGCATTATAGTAGGTAAATTAACAATTAATACTTTTGTTTGACTCCAATATGCCACCAATTGCTCATTTGAAAAAATAGGGAGGAAAATAGTATTATTCCCCTTTCCAAAAAGACAACCTTCAATTCCATTTATTGTAGTTAGAGTAAAATCTGAGGAAATAAGAGATTGCAGTTCGCTTTCCGTGGGTAATCGCCAACCTTGCGGACAAGCATTTTCTGCATCTTCTATAGAATACTTCCCACCAAATTCATAAGGAAAAGATACAAATCTATTTTCATCGTCAACGTTTCGAGTTGACCATTTTACTCCATTTATTTCTACAAGGTCTTTTACTTTTAATTGCGTCTCAGGTGCCAAATAACTTAATTCTTCACACGGTTTTTTATTCTTATCCTTTTCTTCTTTGTACTTTTTCCGCAAATCAGATATTTCTGCTTTTAATTCTGCAATTTCGGATTCCTTCTTATTTAGTTTTTCATCTACTTTATATTGTGTCTCATTATTTGACTCTTTGCATAAATATCCCGAAATGTTTGCAACTAATTTACTAATATGTTGTTCCATTGGACTGTCAATAGCATCTAACCAATGTGTCGATTTCAAATAATATTCCCATTTTCCTGATGGCACAATATTGCTGATTTTAAACGGGATAATTACTTTTTCGTTGTCACATGCAAGTGCTATTTCTCGGAAAACATGCCGCGAAACGTTGGAATTAACGGAAAAAATAACCAATATTATTGATGAATTCACAACAGCATCAACAATAGCTTCCTCGAATATTTGGCCTGGTGTTATGTCGCGATATGCTATCCAACATTTTATACCGTTTGATTCTAAATTATTTAAGATGGCATCAGCTATTTTCTGATCATTTCTTGAATATGAAATAAATACGTGATTCATAATACTTCTTAATTTATTAATTTACTTATTATTAATTTTTAACCTTTTTATTACAATGTATATTTCTTTTTATCACGACTTGCACCCCCCTCGTAAATACAAGCGCATCAACGAACATTTTTTTATAATGTTGCATTTTTAGAAAAAAATTTTTTTTCATTGTACTTGCTTGGAATTTAAAAAATTTCATATACTTTTGCATTTTTTATTTGCGATGTATAGATAAGTACAAAAACATATCCAAACGTAACTCATAAAATACAAATGAATTACCCAGTTGGAGTTTTATGGAAAATTATGTCAAAAACTTATTATTAGAGATTTAATATGAAATTTTTACACCGTTTTTTACCAAAAGGAATAGGAAAATTAATTTTCCGTTTTACTAACAAAAAATTTATTTGTCCTTTTTGTTTTAATAAGCGTCTACTCAGCGAAATAGAGTTTCGATGTGAAAATGAAAATTGTTTTTTGGAAGAAGACAAAAAACTCGCCGATTTCCAAAAAGCAACAGCCATAAGGATGAACAAAACTTTTCCTGCAACCGCAACTTCTTCTATACAAAAAGAGGCACAATGTCCTGATTGCAAACAAAATACAACAACCCGAATTTGTCCCGAATGCCATAACACGTTGCCATTTAACATTGGAAAATATCCCGAAGTGATGTTTGCATTCATCGGAGCAAAAGAAACAGGAAAAAGCCACTATATTGCTGTATTGATAAACACTATTGAAACTAAAATAGCAACTACATTTAACGCCGATTTAAGCCCCCTTGATGAGAACACCCAGAAAAAGTATCGCGAAGAGTTTTATTCGCCTTTGTATCAAAGAAAAGAAGTTATTAACATTACAAAATCAGCAAGAACTGATTACAACACACGAATGCCGCTTATTTATACTTTGAAATTTTCTAAAAAATCAAACAAAAAAATTACGAATGTTAGTACATTAACCTTTTTTGATACTGCAGGTGAAGACTTAAACGATGAGGAAACAATGAGGACTGAAAATAAATATATTTTTAATTCACAAGGAATAATTTTACTAATTGACCCACTACAAATCCATGAAATTAGAGAAGTTTTGAAGTCAAAAAATGTTAATGTTAATCTACCAAAAGAAAATGAAGAAACAAAAGATATTATTAACAGAGTGGTAAGACTTATTAGAAAAGCAACAGGTTTAACCGACGAAAAAAGAAAAATTAAAACACCAATTGCCATCGTTTTTTCTAAAATTGATGCCATTAAAGAAATTTTAGAAGACAACACCGAACTATTTAATTCCAACGAACATAACGGGTATTTCGATATCAAAGATGCTAATAATATCGGAAAAATTATTGAAACTTGTATAAATGACTGGGGCGGCAGTGGCAAAGCACTAATAAATAAAGTAAAAGTAAATTTTAAATCTTACGCATTTTTTGGAATATCAGCATTAGGTTCAAATCCGCACGGCACAACTATAAATGAACAACCTCAACCAATTAGAGTAGAAGACCCTTTTTTATGGCTGCTTTACAAGAATAAGGTTATTAATTCTAATCAAAAAATGATTTTGTATGAAAAATTTAGGTACAACACCAAAGAAGTCACGGAAGTATTAAGCTTAGTAGGCAAAAAGGTGATAGAATGGAGCATTAATACAGGTAAATTAATTGCACAACTATTAAACTATTTTTTTAGTAAATTATAATTTTTTCTTTATGAGGATTTTGCAAACTATATATACCTCTTGTAGAATTGGACAAACAGGCTCCGCAGGATTTCAATTTTATTCATTTTCTGAAGGAATTACAAAAGAAGAATTGCTTGAAATTGAACGGATTGGAAACTATTCCCCGCCACAAAATTTACCCACAAATCCAACAAAAGAAGAGTTAGACGAAAAATTCCCAATTTCGTTCAACTATTTTAAACTTAAAAGCGGACGAGTAGGAATATTGCAAAGCGTTCCCCTGCAATCCGACTACTCTGGACGACCCGGCAATTTTTTTGCGCACGCATTCATAATTGAAACAGGCGAATTTCCTTATTTGCCAATTTTATTATATAACTCGACCGCATTCAAAACCATACTAACCAAAGAAGAAGAAAACATACAAACAATACCCGATAAATTACCTGTCATTGACATCGACTTTTTAACAAAAAACCTAACTCTTTCCCTTGAAAATGTAATAATTTTTTTGCAAAATGCACAACAAAAAAAAATATTAGAAAAATTTATAAACGCTGCAATACTAAACTCTGAAACAAACAGAAAAATAATTATCTGCGACAGCCACGAAAACAGTATATTTTGGATAGCCGCAATTTTATTCGCATTCCCTTTGCAATTATCTAAATCATTAACCTTTTCAACTTATTCCATCGACCCTGCAAACAACTATTTTGCAATAGCCGCAACCGTACCAAATGGAAACAAATTTGACTTCTACAACCAAATTGCATACACAAACCAATACTTCATCTTTAATTTTGACAAAAACAAAATAAGCCCAATAGATTACTCCTCAATATATGGTGAAGCAGTAAGCACTTACCTTTTAGCAGACCATAGCAAACTTGATAAAATAAGCACAGTTTTTGAAATTCTTTTTAAACAAAAAATTGACAAAGATATTGACTTTTTTTATAAGTTATTTGCAGATACAGAAGAATACATTGAGACTCCAAACTTTTTGCACCATTTAATTGAAAAATTTGAGTCCAATATCAACTTATCAAAACTACACGAACATAACTTTATAAATTTCAAAGAGATATGCATATTAAAAGAAAAAAATGGAATAAAAACTAACTCAAACATAAGCGAAATATCTGCATTACTGATAGAATTAGAGAAAAAAGAGAAAACTAATATCCTATTGATATTCAAAGAAATGAACTTTGATTTAAGTAATATGCCCGAAAAAGATTTTTTATGTTTCTGCGAACTCTTTTTTTCATATATTGTTCCATTAATCAAAAATGAGGAAGATTTTTTTTATATTTTCCTATTTATCGTTAATTGCAACACAGAACAAAGTTTTCAAAAATTGGAAAACGCATTAGTTTCCCACGTCGAAAAAAATAACGAAAACCTCTCCAAAATAATATATTTATTACAGTTTGCAACGGCATTAGAAAAATACGAGATAGTACAAAAAGATGAAATAGAAGATTTTACAAAAAACGTCCTATCAAAATTAAACAAGACAACAATAAAGAGATTAAAAAAAAGAATAACCAAAAAAAAAGAGGTAAACATCGAAAAGTGTAAAAATTTTTATTCCAAAATGAAACATTTTAGCCTTTGGCAACGTTTGATGGGAAAAAATAGGGATATTTTTTATTGAGGAAAAAATGGATATGAACAGTCTCCAAGATGATAAGAAAAAACTGAATATAACAATATTCTTCATTATATTGGCAACCTTATTTGTTACCTATATAATTAATAATAAGGGTTATATGAACAAAACGACCGACCGTCTATATTTCTCGATAACAGAATTTGGATTGCCCGGCAATAGTGCTACAATTGGCAACAATTCAGACATCTGTTACGCTGGAGTGCCTGAAAAATTTATGACGGTTACTTACAACAATGGAAAATTTTTCTACGAAATTAACCGCTCTGATAGTTGTATGTACCTGAAGATTAACGGTAAAAATGAAAACTTACACGAAATTGACAAAAAAGACACCATCTATGTTTTGGGACTTCAACTAACAGGAGAGGCTATTTTCGATATGCTTAAAGGATTTGACAATGAACATTTTATGCTAAAAGATGTTCTAATAGACAAAATTGACCCTGACACATTAATGGCGATTGAAAATGGAGATAAATATTTTGAGACTTTTATCATTAGAGAAAAAAAAGACAAAAAATTAAATGAATTTATAGATAAATTACGCGGCAAAGAAAAAAATGAATACAGCCTAATTATTTTGGACAATACCACAAAAATTAGTGGCATAGGATATAAAAAAAGCGGAGAAATAGATGCCAAAGATGGCATCAAAATTCAGTTTTTTAATATGAGGAAATGGACTTTAAAAACCGAAAATAGTTTTTGGGACAAAATACTTTTTTGGAATAAACCAAAATCTTATTTCACTCACAATAAGGTTAGATATTATTTTGCAAAACCCGCCCAAATGTTCACTGAATGGGGAGCCGGACATATTCTGATAAAAGGAGAGGAAAATAACCTAAAAATTAAATTCCCTAAAGCAATTACAACAACAATTCCAATAGAAAAATTTCGCGACAAAGAGAAAATTTATGAAACAGGTATTTTTTTGAAACAAACGTTGAGATCCTACCCAGTACCTAATGATTTTTATATACCAGCATTTTCAGATGCGATGTCGGAATATGTATGCGAGTTGACCGAAATTATTGATAATAAAATAATTTTTCAGGATAAATCAGGCAGAGACACCGTTATAGTTAATACAGAGGTAGACTTTTTTCCAAAAATTGAAATAAAGAATAATCAAAACCTTGAAATTGGTACGATCAACTATAAAACAAAAATTTTGAACAAAAATTTTTATAAAGTAAAACATAAGGCATTGTTCAGGGTAATGTTTATTTTAACAATTATTTTGTTTTTCTCATTCCCAAAATCAGGTGACATATACACAAAAAAATACAGAGCAACACCTTTGTACATTTGCGGAATGTTTGTTCTGTTCTGGTTTTTCCTTAATCAAAAACTTATTATTGCAGAAAAATTGACATTCACATATCCTTATTTCGAAAAAATGTATCCTGTTACATATCTTACAACATTGTTTGCAATATTTGCCCTATTTCTTATGATATGTTTAGTAAACAAATATTATTTGACAGGAGAAAATTTCAAAAGTCAATATAGGTGGAGGTTCATATTTGCATGCGGTGATAAATTACATTGTTCTACTAAATATGAAAGTACGAAATTCTTTTATTGGGGCAATATTGTTATTTCTGTGATTATTTTCGTTTTTTGTTTGTACGTGATATCCAAAGTAAAACCATATTTTTTAGACCCGATTTGGAGTAGTTATAGAGAAGATGATTTTTTTATAACAATTTTTTCACAAAAAGTATTAAACCCATTTTCGAAGGCAATGAATGATAATCATTTCACTGTTTTCTTTATTAACGGAATACTTCTTATTCCTATAATGTTCTTATTTTGTTTTAATTGGAAATTGATTCCAAAGAAGATATTTTTTGCGGTACAGAAACTTAAACAGATAATTTTGACAAAGTTTCAAAATTGTAAAAAAATAATAAAAATGATAACTTGTCTAACTAGCTTTATAAAGAAGATATCTTTTACGATCCAGAAACTTAAACAGATAATTTTGACAAAGTTTCAAAATAAAAAAATAATAACTTATGTAACAATCATTATCTTGCTTATTGTGTCAGTGGGGATTGTTGCAGTAATTCCTGGTAATTTTAGCACTGTAATAGCTGTGTTGATACTTTTGGTGTTGTTGTCTAAAACAATGCATACATTGATTGAAGCCTATTACAACAAATCTGATTTTTATAAAAAGTGGGAATGGTGTATATTCGGGTCGACTATTTTTATTTGTTGCTTTGTTTTTATAGGAATGTTAGGAGATTTTGGATTTTTTATATATCTTTTCGGTATGCTAACGACATGGATTTTGTTGGTTGCCTCAGCACCAAAATACGACAGAGCAAAAGGAGATGGCTTCGAAAGTTTGTTTAGTAAACGTATGATAAAAGGTATAGCGGCGGCACTCGTTATTGCCGTGCCGATTGTAATTTTTGTATTGAAAAATAGCTCTGACCCTGAACAAGTTGATTATGGAAGAAATACACGTAGAATTCAGAACTGCATTATGCCCGAAAATGTTAAAAAAGCCGGATACTCGTATAGCGAAAGTGATATGCAATGGATGGAACTTCTGAGGTGGTATGCAGAAAAAGTAAAAACAGGGAGAGGAAAGAACAATGATATATACGGTGAAGAGAATAGTTTTCATCAACTTGTGGACTCCGGACAATCACCTGTTATTCTTAACGATGTTGCTGTGCCTGTAGTATATATTGGTCCCCTGAGGGGATACGCTTGGTTCGGTCTATTGTTTGGTATTGCTACAATGGCATTCCTTGTCTATTTTTTTACAATTGGAGATACATGGCGAAACTTAAAAATAGTGAAAGATGGTGAAAAAGATGATCATTTCATAATAACAAGAAGAAGCGTCGGACGACTACTCGCAGCAAATATATGGATTTTTACAACTTTATATCTGTTTTTATCATATTATTGGGGAGGTTTCAGCGTTCCATTCACAGGAAGACTGATACCCGGATACGGAATAGACGCAGTAGGTGAATCTTTGGAAATTATTATTTTGTTCACTTTTATGTGCGCATTATGTAAACGAAAATAAACGAAAATAAAATATAATTAAATATGTATATAAAATATAATAATTTATTAAACTAATCATTATGAAAACTATTAAACTTGCCGTAGTGGGAACTACCAAAAACGGAAAAACACACCTACTTTGGGATATATTTAAAATTTTGCAAGAGGATTATAACATTAGCGTAAATTCCTTTGATGGATACGCTAACGCATCAGAGTTTCAAAATTTAATACAAAGCCAAAAAAACATCGACAAAACATTAAAAAATGACCGTCATTACAAAATACAGTGCAAAAATTTTATTTTAGAATTTATGGATATTGCAGGTGAAGCTTTTCAAGACACTCACAATATTACAATTAAGTATAGAACTATTATTAATATGTTGAAAAAAACTAACCATTTCAATAATAAAAAGAAAATGGCTTTCACTGAAAAAGTGAATAAAGAAAGGATAAGTCATATATACTTCGATTTATTACCTGAACAGGATACAAGAACAAATGATGCCGGCAATAATCAAACAAGTGAGGAGCGCAAACCAAAGGGAAATCCCGGAAAAGATGAAGATAAAAATCCTCCGACACCGAGCACACCTCAACAAATTGACCAAAATGGAACAAAAAGACTCGGAAAATATGTGGCGAAACACTTAGAGTTTTTTGATACTGAAAGTGTAATTAATTGTATTCAGGCAGTAGTAAAATGGGCAAAAGAGCAAACAGATTTAAACGATTATAATGATAAAATTGGTACCCCGTCAAATGATTTTTGGAAATATTTTTATAATTATGTTTTCTGTGATAATTGCACTGACCTTGTCATTTGCGACCTGATTGTATTACCTAAAGGAATGCAAAAACCTAAAATGCAAAAACCAAATAGTAGTGAAAAGACGAGTAGTAATGAAAATACTCAAAATGGCACGGATGATACTTTGTTAAATAGTTTAACAAGTTGTACAACAGGTATTGGAAATTTTTTTAAAGATAGAGATTGTCCAAGAACCTATATTGTTTTTCGGGGATTGGATGCCTTAATTAAGACTTGCAAAAAGACTAAAAATACGACTGATGAACAGACTGAAAGTACGACTGATGAAGAGACTAAAAATACGACTGATGAACAGACTGAAAGTAGGACTGATGATAATAATAATGAATTACAGAAGTTATTTAAAAATTTAGGAAAAAAATATCAAATAGTTGATATCAATGCCAAAAAAAAACTCCTTCCCTTCGCCTATTTCCTTTTTCATTTGGCATTTTATAAAATGTTTGGTAGTGAAAGAATTAATGAAAATGATTTTGAAAATGCTTGTAAAAAAATAATACAAAATGAAAATAGTTTTTTAAAAAAAATCACGGAATTTGGATTAAATATAGGAAATAATGAGGATTTTCAAAACAAATTAAAAGAATTATTAGAAATTGATAGCACTAAATTTGTTGTTAACGAAACAAATGAAGATCCTTTAACAAAAGTTTTTACAGATAGGATACAAGTTTGTAAAGAACATTTGCCTAATGTTGCGAGTTTAATAAATGAGGTTTGTTATCCGCATGTTTATTTTTCGGCATACCCCATAGATATATATTTTAATATTCATAAAAATAAAAAGGATGATCCGAAAAGTTTTGAAGGGATTAATGCTAAAACTTCTCGCTATCCGCTGGGTGTATATAATTTTCTCACAGATTTGATTTACGCCAACACTGGAGAGGGTAAAAAAGATACTGATATGGAAAATTATTTATATTTATCAAATGATATAAAACAGAAAAATTTTATAACACGCATACGGGATTTTATAACAGACTTATGGGATTTGATAACAGACTTACGGGATTTGATAAAAAAATAAGATAAGGTGATGAAGATTTTTGAAACAATATATGGTTCTTTGGTAACGCAAAATGGTTATATAGAAGTTGGGTCCACATCGGAACGCGCTGTTTTACCCGCACATTTTGAGAACTTACATGAGCAGGACTTTTCAAGCAAATATGCATCCCTTTTATCGTTTAGAACCGAAAAAGCAAATTATTGGACGGCAGTTCACGTTCAGGGCGAGCATGTAGGAAGTCGCCAGCAAGGTAGAGTTTACGACACAAGGATATTTTACAATATTGACAAAGAAAATTTAAGAAAATGTAACTTTAAAATTGGTGCTGCTCTCAGTAGTTTGCCACCAATGACACGTTTTAGTGAAAAAAACAACAACTTAAATAATATCATAAATCCCACTGATGTTCCTTTTTCAGAAACAAATAACTTACAGATGGGTCTCTATAAGTATATTGTGCAGGCAATTGCAGAAGGGAAAAAGTTATTTATTAAACTAGAAAATAAAGAAGACAATTATTGGAAAGAAAACAAAGTATTAGAAAATCCCGAATCAAAGGCACTCTTTGCAGCGATTGACCATTTACCCGAAAAATTAAGACCTGTAGCTTCTTTCGCACTCTCGGTGGACCATAAATTGCACGAAAATTTTTTAAACCACACCCTAATAGTTCTGCACCATTGCGATAGGAAAAATTTGAAAATAGCCCCAAAAACAGCAGAAATTGCAATAAATTGGAGCGATTTGGAAAATAATAAAGATTCAAAATATGTCCAACTAATTGACTATTACACAACTTTGACCGATTTGTTAGTAGAACAATATCCCAGCAACAATAAAAATTTGAATTTTAGTGACTTGTTTAATTCATGGCTTTCTTCAAATCAAATGTTAGACGGACTGTTTGATGAAAACACAAAATTAGAAAATTTAGAACGCATTGATACGATTAGCGAAATAAGAGCACAAGTTCAAATTTTTTATTGCAACCATAAGATTAATAAAAGTGAAAATCCTCCGAAATATGCAAAAATTTTACTTGCCGATGAGAAATTTTTTGATGTTACAAAAAAAAGAGACCTAATTAAAACCCTATCTAACGACTTATATAAAAATAATCAAATCTACCCTGAAATAGAGAAATTGCTTATTAATGATTTAAAAAACAAGGTTACAAAAGAACATAATTTTGATTTAAATGATGTTTATAATGTTTATCGGCATCATTATAAACATTATATTGCAGAAATTTATGCTAAAAATATAGTTGTCGAACATTGCAACGACCTTTCTATAAAGGAGTTAATTTCATTTTGGAATGAAACAGAGCAAAAAATTTGTAGAGAAAATAATGACCCACTTTTGATTAACACACTTGATAAAGCAATCAAAAACCATATTGTTTCCAAAAAACTCAGTGTGGATGAATTATCTTTTTTGCTCAATTGGAACGGTTCAAAACAATTTATCGACAAAATAAAAGAAGAAACTATAAAACGTGGTATATTATTCTTTGATGAATTATTAAAAAACCAAACTATTTCTCGAGAATATAAAAATTGGTTTAAAGAAACCGATTTTTACAAGAATAATGCAGAAGAGTTGAACCACGAACCTTTTTGGTCATATTTGCCCGAAGAGAAAAAGAACATATTAAGCAAAATAAAAGAAGAAAAAAAGAAAAAAGAAGAAGAAGAATTTGAAAAAATGTTCCTTAGCAATGTAAATTTCAGAAATAGTGAAATATATAAATTATTTTCAAGCTCAAGAAACTATTTCCCTGAAATTAATAGTTCTATAATTAATATTGATAATCTGAAAATAGCGTGGAATAACTCAAAATTAATCAAATTAGATTTAACGAATCGTGTAACAGAACTTTACAACCATGCAAATAACATTCAACAATTAGTTGAAATACACAAAATAACTAATATTCAGTTGGAGACTACCTCACAACAAATAACCATTTCAAAAATCGAAGACCTCGAAAATTATGAATACTTAAAAACAAAAGAATTTGCCACAGAGTTCGATGTAAAATTTGAAGTTGAAAAAATATTAAGATCCTTAAAACCTCAAAAAAATAAAAAAGAGAACACAAATAGAGAAATATTATCAAAACTACATATTTTGGGGGCATTAAATGAAAGCCATAGAAGTATGGCAAAAAGTTTATTATTGGATAACAAAGAGAACAAAAAATTTATCATAAGCATAGTTGGAGAAGAACCAAAAATTGATGAAAAGCAACCCACTACATTTAAAAATAAGTTTATTCAAAAAAATATGAACTTTGTAAAAAACAACAAAACGCTATTTATTATCAGTGCCATTCTGCTGCTTATTTTTTCATTAGAAATAGCTACTGCTATCAAACACGGACGTAGAGCAACGGTATTTTATACTGCATTTTATAATGATTCTATAATATTTATGAAAAAATTTGAGCAAGAAATAATAGATTCAACGGCAATTACGGAACCCGAAGCCTGGCAACAGATAATTAACGATACAATTTATATCTATTACGAAAAATGCGAAACAGATAGACCATTCAATAGAAGCGGCACTACAGATTCTCTGAAAATAGTTAAAACTTTTAAAATAGTGAATATTACACATGAAACATATTCTGATACAATTTTTAAATTAAAACCATTTGTGACAGATTCGATAATTTACAAGCAGAAAGGAAATGAAATCAACATTAGAGTGGACGGACAAAATACAAGAACTCAACTATTAAACAAAATTTTAGAAATAATTGCAAAAACAGACGAAGAAATTGAAACAGAAACAAATGCCGAAACAGATGTCGAAACAGATTCAGAAAATAGCGATAACTGATAACTAACAACTCAAAAAATGAAACCAATTTATAACGCAAGAACAACAAATATTATTTTGATGACCCTTATATTCTTAGGAATTGTAGCGGGAACTGTATTTTATACTGCCTTCACGAGTAACAAAAGTCAAAACAAAGACTATTATGCACCTTACGCAGAAGATGGTGAAGGTTTTATAGGAAAAACAAACGAATTGTTCAAAGAGCTTTTAAAGAAAAGTGTAGGTACAATTGATGCAGTAAATTTGGAAGATTTGAATAGGAAATACCCTGCATTTAAATTTGAGATTGACGAAATGCTTATTGCTACTGAATTGAGTATTTGGGATATTAGATTAGTTGGATTAAATGAGGATTCTATTCCAGAAAAGTACCGCGGTTTTTATGAAGGCAGCGACTTACGCGTCTTTTTGACAAAACAAAAACAAAACTTAGCAACTAAAATTTTCCATATTAGCATTCGGAAAAACGGTAAAACAGGACATATCACAATCAATAAGGTAGAGATGATAAATAATTTGCATAACATTAATTTTTCTTCAAACACTTGGGATGGCGAAATTTTAGGAAACTTACTTAACCCAATTGACAATAACGAAACAGCCGCAAGATACTTAATTTATGGAAATGCTATATTACCAATACGTATTCAACAAAGACACGAATTAGTGGCACCGTTTCATGCTATTTTTTTATTGCATGACAAACAAGGCAAAGGTATTTTTAATTCTGGAAGAAAAGTCATCGACCTTTATGAATATTATGACAAAATTTACAAAAAAAATAATCGTTTGAGAATCAGTTTCAATCAAAACAATGAAAATGAATATCTTTATATTCAACTACTTAAAGACACTATCTATATTAATGCAGACGGTTCGCTTACAATAACTATTATTTCAAATAATAAAACAGAATCAATGACTTTTAGTGGAAGAGCCCAAAATGATAAACCTATCGGTTTTTCTCATGATAGTGAAATCCTTAGAATTTTGGTGGAAGAAAATAATAGGAAAATAGCGGAATTTCAGTTAGCAAAACAAAACCCATTAAAAAAATTAGCATACAACGTTGAAACAAACAAAGGTAAAACAAGAGTGAAAATTGACCCAAAATATGCTGACATTTTCACACACCAGGTTGTTACAACATTTCTCGATAATATTAAAAACGACGAAAATAGTCTAAATATCATCCCTTTATCAATAGACCCCATTTTTTCAAAAGCGTTAGAAAAAGAATTAGAAGAATATGGAAAGTCTTTTACACATACACGTGATGGAGTGGGGGCAGGTGAGTATTTTGAAATTTCAATGTGCGTAATTAACACCGCAACGGGTGAAATTATCGCAGCTCCTTACTATGTTTACTCTAAAAAAGAAAAAACAAACGAGCAAAAAATGGCAACACGTAATCCAAGTATGGTGCGCCGTTATATTGGCTCATGTTTCAAACCAATTATGACTTTGGCTTCGCTACAATTGTACCCGCAACTTATTGATTTAAAAACCGGCAATGGATCTGAAATTACAGAAGCACCAATTAAAAGAACTATTCCAGGAACAGGTCAATATGTACTTGACAGAAATGGAAAAGAAATATTTGATACAAAAATTCTTGGTTGTCCCATTCAAAATACTTTTTCAGGATATAATTCAGGGCAATACACAATAGAAAATGATATGAAAAGATATCTTGCCGTTTCCAACAATGTTTTTCCTGTCGTATTAGCAATGTATAGTTTTACTGATTTTTCTGGTGCTAACCCATTAAATACTAGGGATCTAAAAAATTATATCACTTTGCAAAACGAGAATAGAAATTCTTCAATTTCTTTGTTGAACCCAACTTTTGACAATACGCGCCTTTTTCGCCCTAATGATACAGACTATCCTTATAGTGTTAATCAAAGCAATTTTGCAAAAATATTGAGCACCCTTTATACAACTTTTACAGAAGAAATTATTAACGATACAGACGCAGAATATATTCCGACTCGTTATCTTAACAGGTTTTTAAAAGATTCACTCTATTTTCCGTTAATTTCACCCGATATTACAAATATGAACTATTATAGGTGGGACTACGGCGGCAGTTCATTAAAAGGTGAAATTGTTCCATGGGTTTTAGGGCAGGGAACTAATGAATGGAGCCCACTTCTATTTGCAGAAGCATGGGCGAGAATGATGACTAAATTTCCCATTAAATTATCTTACATACATAGCAAAGATACGGCTATTGTTTATGAAAATAAAAAATTATTGTTCGAAGAAATCCCTAATTATTTCGACGTAAATAAGAGAGACAGATATAATGTATGGAACACATTTCTTGACTCCTTTCTCGAGGCGCAGCAATATGAAAGTAGTAGCAGCACCCTGAACTCTGTTTACAGTAGAGTTATTGCTATTTCCGATTCTTTGATTATTTTTGGCAAAACTGGAACCACTCACGAATTTGAACGTCCCGACGAAGAAAGTACAGAGTATATTGGAGACCTTGCATATAAAATAGGTTTGTACACTTTTTCCTTAATGACTGAAAATCAATTCGAAAACCTTAAAAATTTCACTAACACCCCTAACACAAAAGTCCCAAATGCTGGAATTACTTGTGTTATTAGAATTGTACATTCTTATAGAAAAGATGGAACACCACCACGAATAGACCAAAACATATCATCAACAAACGCAAGAGACTTCCTTTTGAAAAAAAGAAAAGAGAGTTCAGAATCAGACGAACGCCTACGAAAAATAATTTTTTATACAGACGAACTATTAAAATAAAAAGTGATGACTACTTTGAGTTGTGAAATAAAAACTACCGTTAAAGGTTGTTTATCCACAGAAAACAATTATGGCGAAATTGCATCAACAGAAGAAAAGGCAACTTTACCTGCCAAATTTGAAGAACTTCACGCAGAAGGGTTTTCAAAGAAATATGCTTCCCTATTGTCTTTTAGGGAAGCTAAGGAAAATCATTGGACTGCAATTCATATTCAAGGTGAGTATGCAGAGAACCCCACTATAGGAAGAGTGAACGACACAAGAATATTTTACAACATTGACGTTAAAAATTTAAGAAATTGTGAGTTTAAAATTGGTGCTATTATCAATAGTTTGCCGAGAATGGAAAGTATTAATGAAAGAAACAACAACTTACATAATAATAAAATAAATCTTGAGGCTGTTCCTTTTTTAAAAACAGATAACTTACATATGGGGCTTTATAGGTATATAGTGCAGGCAATTGTTGAAGGGAAAAGGTTATTTATTAAACTTGAACAGAATACAGAAAATTATTGGAAAGAAAACAACATATTCGAAACTATCGAATCAAAAACTCTCTTTGCAGCCATTGATCATCTACCCGAAAAATTAAGACCCGTCGCTTCTTTCGCACTCTCGGTAGATGAAAAATTGAATGATATTTTTTTAGAACACGCATTAATAGTTCTATACTATGGCGATAGACAAAATTTGCAACTTAAAGAAAAGAAAGCAGAAATTAATATAAATTGGAGCGAATTGGAAAATAACAAGGATAAAAAATATGATGACATCATAGCAAAATATTATCCTGCTTTGACTTCTTCGTTGGTAGAACAATATCAAAGTGAAAGTAAAGACGAAAAATTTAGTGACTTGTTCAATTCATGGCTTTCTTCTATTCAAATGTTAGACGGTTTGTATGAGGCCGCAAAGGGATTAATCGAAAACCACCCTCTATTTATAGAAAAAATAAAAGAATTGGAATCAGAAAAAGATTTACTAAGAAATAACTTGAACGATTCTAAAGAGAAAAATGAAAAATTACAAACACAAAATGAAATCTTACAAACACAAAATGATAAACTGCGAGAGCAGAATGATAAACTGCAAGAGCAGAATAAAAAACTCTCCTCAGGTGCTACCTTAAAATCATATAAAATACGACATCTTATTGTATCACTACTTTGTTTACTTTTAGCCGTTTCTTCAATTTTCTTTTATTTTATACCCAAAGAAAAAATAATTGAAATCACTGATACCGAAACAGCCCTTATAATCCAAGACCTTGAAACAAAACTTGAAGAGGCAAATATTGAAATCACAAAACTAAACAATAAAATTAAAGAACTTGAAACAAAACAAAGTAGCGGTGGTACTGATAATCAGGAAGAGGTAAGAAATTTAAAAAAGGAAATTGAGAATCTTAAAACAAAATTAGAAGAAGCGAAAAGCGATGTTGAAAGATATAAAAAAGCATTTGATGAGGCAATGAAACGTAATAATACTTCTAATTCACAAACAAAGTCCGAAACAAAACCGCCAACTTCCGACAATACAAACGCAAGTACAAAACCTGCAAAACTTGAATATCCTTTTGGAACCTACACGGGCGGTATGAAATATAGCACGCAACTTCGAAAGTGGATTCCCAATGGAGAAGGCAAAATGGATTATAAGAAACGTGTGCGAATTGCAAAACATGATGACCAAGAACATTATGCCGAAGCTGGTTATTCATTAGATGGAACGTGGATAAATGGTGACATTTCCAACGGAAAACTTATTGACAAAAATGGAAAGACTGAAGTAATTTTGCCAGGAGCACGAAATTCTGATTATAATTTAGAAAAAGATAATTAATGTTTTAGCAATGAAAAAAATAATATTCTTCATATTCATATTTTTAATATCTGCAACTCAAATTTTTGCACAATTCTACTCCAAAAAACTGCAAAATCTTTACCATTCATTGCCACAAAGTCTTTCATTAGATTTTAATTATTGCGATACGGTTGTTTTCAAAGATTATCGTGTTGGAGCCGATACAGTAAAAATTGTATATGAGATTGATAAAAACTGTTTTATGACACATTGCGGATTTCGCTTTTTTGATGAAATAGAAACACTACGTTTTGGGAAAAAAACAGTGAAATTTCTTGAATGTGAAATGCTAAATTTGTTAATTACTAACGATGCACACGCTATTTTGGAAAATTGGAAGAATAAAAAAGTCGTGTTCCAATATAATAATTCCGAGCCAGATAATCACTTTTTTATAGACAAACAGCAGATTGTAAAAACGTTTAACAATGCAACGAGTTTGAGTATTGAGAAAAGAGAACACTATTTTTTGGTTACAATAGTTTGTATTGATAGCATTATTTGCCATTTTGCGATTGCTATTAATGAAGACCTAATTTCAGGAATGGACAAAAAAGAACGAGATGATTTTCTTGCCGAACATTTAAAAATTTTTAAATCCGGGCAGAATCATATCAAGGATATTGATACTTGTTTTTTTAAAGTTTTCAAAGATTCTCTTTACGTTTATGAAGGCAGTTATTATATGATTCCCGAAATAAACAATAATTTGTATTTGCAAAAAAATGACAGTTCATTTAGTTTAATTACATCAAAAGAATTAGCGGAAGAGACTTTTGTCAATTCATTGTTGCTGCAGACAGATAAAGCTTACACAGTCAACATAAAACACAAAAAATATGGACATGAAATTGACTATTATACCGTTTGCAGTAATGATTTCTTCAATTTTTTTTACGATGATTTTGACAATTATTTTGGTATTGAACAATATGATAAAGAAAGCGGAAAACTCGCAGGTACGCTAATTTTCAGAAACAAAGAAACAGATTATATACATCTTGGATATGTAACTTGTACAATTGAAAATTTGCTTCAAGGAGGGGACATTTCCATAGAACTGTACGCAAATATTCCACAAAATAACATTTTAAATTTATTCGGTGAACAAAATGAAAAATAGAATTTTAATCGTATTGAGTTTAATGATATTTGCTTTTAATGCATATTCGCAACGCAGTATCACATCCCAAGAGTATGAAAAAATAATCACAACAGATGCTTATTACTATGGGAGAAGCGATTTCGATTTACCTTTAGATAAAGCGAAAAAACAAGCCCGCGAAGAATTGATAAATCAAATATCTGAAGTTGAAAAATCAATTAATGAAAACGAATTGATTAAAAGGGCAAATTATGTTAAATTTGAAGTTGAAGGCAATAGAACAAGAATTATTTTGTACATTCCAAAAGATTCTTTGCATATTGAACATGTTGTAGAGAAAACATCTGTTAAAAAAAAGTCTTTTAAAAATAATAATACAGAAACTGTTCAACCAAAAGATGTAATTAAAGAACCGACTGTAGAAAAATCATTAGAAGTAGAAACAGAAAAATCAGTGCTAACAATATCTGAAATAACGACTGTTGTTACAGAGTCTGATACGAAACCTGTAAAAATTGAAAGCAACAATGAAATTATTAACACGCTTTCACAAATTAGGAATTTTAATGATTTTTGCATTCAACTCAACAGATACAAGCATCAGGGAAAACTTTTTGACAGTCAAAGTGGTGTTGCTCCTGATGTTTTAGAAAATTGCATGATGGCGATTTTTCAAAATGAGGTTTTAGAAGCATTGTATGATAGTGGCAGTACTTCTCGAAAAGATTTTTTAAGTGGAAAAACAATTCAAAATCCAATGGAATATTATAATAATAAAGAAGAAATAAAAGTGATATTTATAAAATTATATTAAAATGAAACGGATAATAACAATTTTTGCTTTGAGTTCACTAATGGTAACTCAAATGTTTGGACAACCAAATGTGTCTTTTAAATTTAGAAGTACTGCACCTGATAACACCCTACGGAGGATGGAGCAGAACGCAAAAGCAGTTTTTGAAGAAATTAACAATGCTTCGCGCGATAACCGAAAGCCGCAATTTTCAACGGCTAATATGACAAGTGATGGAATAGACCATACGCTTAAATTGTGGAATATAAGTAAATTTCGTTGTGTAGAACCTGCATATATTGAAAATGTTAGTACAAATTCCTATGGTGGTTATCAAGTGAGAAATATTGCAACTTTTTTCACAGATGCTAATAAATCGCAAGATTTAGTAATAGATTTTAACAGAGCCGGAGAGGTCTCAAACATTTCTATTGCAATTTCAAAAACCCAGTATAACGCAATAATGAAGACGGGTGAAGTTGTTAAAGATGAACGTGAACGTTGGATAATTCTTAATTTTGTAGAAAATTTTCGTACTGCGTACGAACGTCAAGATCTAGATTATATAAAAACAGTGTTTAATGACGACGCTTTAATAATAACGGGAACAAAACTTATTGTTAAAACAGGAGATGGAAAATATGCAAGTAGGACTAAATATACTACTCAGAACAAGGAACAATACATAAACAAGTTGCGAACTGCGATAATGGCAAAAGATAAATACGGAAATAAATTAAATAAACTAACTATTGAATTTGAGAGAATTTCGATAATAAAATCTGAAAAAGATGGGGATGATAAGCTATATCTTGTTCGCTTATGGCAAAATTGGGATTCAAAAGGAAAAAATAATTTTCATGATGAAGGTTGGCTAACACTTGTAATTGATCTTAGCAAGGAGGGTGAACCAATAATATGGGTCCGTGCTTGGCAAGGTGCCAATCAAGAAAATAAATTATATAATTTTGGTTGCTTTTATAATCCAAGTTCTTGTGAATAAATTTGATAAATAAATAAGGTATTAAAAAAATGGGACGATTATTATTAATTCTAACAATTGTAATTTATAGTTTTTCTAATATATTTTCACAAAATTTATCAAAAATGATAATCATGCCTTACCAGCCCGACAATATTCCTATTAATATTTGTAAAGATGAAAATTTAGGAATCGTTGTATTTTATTCGGCAATCAAAAACTTAAAATTTGAAGCACATTCGTCATTAAATGGCGCTAATGCAATCATAAATACAACATTTAACAGTTCGGACAATTGTTATATCCTATGTGTAACTCCTCAACAAGAAGAAAATTTTAGTATAAAAATATCAGCCGATGGATATTATCCATATCCTTTAGTTGTTGGAAATATTAAACCCTTAGACAAAAAGAGATTCACAATTACTTCATCAAAAAATTCTTATGATTCCCCAAAAAAGACTAAAGGAATACGGGAAATTGCGCATGAAATGAAATTTATCTTAGGTATAAGCAATGGTATTGTAGCCGGCGAAGCCATTGGTTTCTATGGTGAATTAAAATTTGGTGAAAGGTCTGGTTTTGCCATTGAAGGTGGTTATGGTGCGGGGTTAGATGGTGCGGATTATTTGGATGGTGCGGATTATTTGGATGGTGCGGATCATTTGGTTCGTTGGTCGACGGGTATAAAAGGATATTACAAATCCTTTTTTTTATCAGTACATTATGGAACAACAATGTGTTTTTTAAGAAAATACATAAACAACCCTTTTCAAATGAGTGATGATGGCTCTTTTACGTTGGAAAGGAACTACCAGATAGATAAATTTGGAGTTTCAATTTTAGTTGGCTATGACAGAACTTTTAGTTGGTTTCACTTTAATTCTGGAATAGGGACAACTATCACTACAACAAGCAATCCAAGGGCACATATTTCTTGGAATGTGGGAGTTGGTATTTCTTTTATGGATTTGTTTTAAAAAGGATTGAAATAAATAAAAAATAATTTTGGAAAAAATGAATTATAGAACAAAAATGTTACTAATGGTTTTAAGTACAATTGTGTTTTTTTCTTGTAAAAAGTTAAATGAACACAATGCAGATGTGGATGGCCGTATACATACCATTACAGAAGATGTTTCTGATATTGACAATGATTTTGCTATTGGGCATGGCGAGATAAGGTTGGAAGGGACAAATTTACCATTAGATTTTTATATAGTAAGCCAAGGTTTAATTTACGGCACGGATTCTTCCTCCTTGAAAATCAAATCCCACTCTTGCAACTTTGACCACGTCAACACTTATTACGGCTGTTATCAATATTATACATACATACCTATTTCAAGCAATGCAACAGTATTGAATATTGGTATCTACTACGATAGGAATGGATCTGTTTTGGATATAAGAGAGTTATGTTTTGGAGGAATTTTTGCTTGCCCTTTAATGGATTTAAAACTCGGCACAAGATATTACATTCGTGCATTTGCTCATGTTTCTAATGATTGGGGTGATAAAAATAAAAATAGCTCCGAAACATTTAATAAGTATCTTTATGGCAGCATAAAAGAATTTATATCCGGCGGAATAACTCAAGACCCTACTGTTTTTGTTCCTTTTGAATCATTAAAAATAGGGGTTATGAAAGAGGATTTGTCATCAACGGTCTTTAGCGGGTTATATGCAGAAATGTATTGCAGTAGTCTTATTTTTAACAAATGGGAAGGTCTTGGCGGTTATACTGATTGGCGTGTACCAACACTAAATGAGTTAAAAGAAATATACAAAGTACAGAATCAAATAGGAGGATTCAAATCTGCAATATATTGGAGTAGCGACATACATAGCGAAGATATTTATTACTATTATTGGAACTTTGCAAATAACACATCAGGTAATGCTTCTTTACACAATTGGCCTGATGGATATGTACGTTTAGTACGAAATTTGCCATAAAATGTTACCCGCAAACCGTGATGCTACTTTGCTTTGACGGACTAACCGGCGAAGTAGAAGATATAGTGATAGAAGACTTACTTGCACAAGAAAATTGGACAATTCGACAAAAAGTGAACGGCTATGACAGAAATAAGCAATAAAATTTTTCGCTTTTTTTGGTTTTATCAAAAGAAAAGCTTTAATTTGCAAAATAAAGAGTAATAAAAATAACTCTTAATAAAATGAAAATGAGATATTTATATTTAGTCCAAATATATTTTCTATTGAGTTTTAATACTTCGGCTCAAACCTTAACCTAATCTATCATTACCAACCATGAAATTCCTAAAAATCATATCTTATCCACTCTTGACAATTTTTTTGGCAGTAAATGTTTGTTGTTTCTACAATGCCACTTTATTTGCGATAGGTAATTATAAGACTTTCAAATGGTTAACCATTGGTATTGTCGCATACATATTGATAACAAAATTCTTCCGAAAAAACCTCGCTTATTGGAGAACTTTTTCCCACGAACTTACTCATAAACTTGTAGGGTTGCTATTTGGTCGGAAAATTCACTCTTTTACCGTAACAAGCGAAATGGGTGGCGCAGTGCATCATAGTGGAAAATTTTCAAATAATGTTTTGATTTCTCTATCACCATATTGCTTGCCAATTTACACATATTTTTTGCTCATTATCAGATTAATGATTGAAAATGCATATATTTGGATTTTCGATATTATGATAGGTTTAACGGTTGGTTTTCACGCTGTTGCGATATTTAAAGATACTCAAAAATGTCAACAAAACGTAAATCAACCTAAAGAATATCAACCCGACATCCAAAAATGCGGCATTTTTTACTCGTTTCTCTTTATTTGGGCATTTCTGCTCTTTAATGCTGCAATAATTATTTGGTCAATACCACACGGATTAAACGGAGCATTCGTTAATTGGTGGGATAATTTTGTTATCTTTTTCAAATTTGTAAAAAATATACTCTTTTAACTATTTATAAATCAAACAATTAATGATGATGATAAAATGTTTATTGTGTTCTGAAATCTATCAGGAAGAAATAACTAAATGTACTAAGTGCGGAGGTACAGGCGATTTATTACAGCCCTACCAAGAACCACCAC
Organism: Marinilabiliaceae bacterium; assembly: GCA_009777175.1. Taxonomy (GTDB): domain Bacteria; phylum Bacteroidota; class Bacteroidia; order Bacteroidales; family Marinilabiliaceae; genus WRMI01. The sequence goes on along the minus strand of WRMI01000008.1, from coordinate 710 downwards.
TAAGAAAAACGACACGGGGCTGCCCAAGATGCGGTGAACCTTTAAAACCAGATAGTTCTGTTTGTCCAAAATGTGAAAATCAAAATAATCAGAACAAAACTTCTGATAATAAGAATGATAAAGAGACTGCAAAAAAAGTTTTGTTGCGCATCATAAAAGGCGAAGAACCTGATAAAATTTATAAACTGAACGACCTTATTTACCAAAACAACCGAGTTATTACCGTAGGTCGCAAAGATATTTCTGCTAACAATATTTTGACCCTAAAAGAGGATTTAACCGCTTTTATTTCACGTAAACAATGCACTATAGAACTGCGAACCGACAATAAATGGTATATCAGAGACGGACAGCAGATAAATAAAAAAAATAAACAATGGGAAAAATCCAAAAATGGTACTTTTATTAATGAGGTAGAAGTATCAACAGACGGGACTCAAATAAAAATAGGAGACACAATAATTGTTGGCGAGATACTTCTAAAAGTTGAAGAATATTTATAGTTTTCAGTTATTAGTTATTAGTTATTAGTTTTCAGTTATTAGTTTTCAGAAATAAAACCTTTATAATCAGAGCATAAACTTTATAAACTTTACAAACTATATAAACTTTACAAACTATATAGTGTCTGGCAGAAAACAACTTTTTTCAAAAATCGGGGGGGGGGAAATCCACCCTGCGGGATCCTTTTTCGGAAAATTTTTGAGAAG